>CBDUVV010000131.1:0-4251 GCA_965370755.1 uncultured archaeon
CCAAGGTCTAAAGTGAGGCTTGAATCCATGGTGGTTGTTCCAAGTATTATTCCTCCCAGCACGATGAGCAGCGCCACTGGGACGCCCTCGAATCGCAGAATCAATCGGGCGATGAGGAAGGCTATGAGACCTACGGCGAGAGAGGTGGAGATTGCATTGACTCCCTGGAGGATGAGTATAGTGCCGACGGCGAGTTGAACTCCCTTCACGACGCTGAGCGGGATCATGCTCAAGCTCTTTGTTAATCCGCTCGCCGCCATGGCGAGGAGGAGGATGCCCGCCAACAAGGATGAGGTGGCTATCACGTCGGGCGAGAGCTTTAATGCTATGGCGTATGCGGCGATTATCTTCATGGGCTGCACAGGCACGATTGTTTTGTAATAAATCCCCGATGAGATGTAGACCAAGCCGATCATAAAGAGCACTCCGGTGGGGTCCATGCCATTTACCACGATTAGTGGAACGGCGAGGGGAAGCATCGTCCCCAAGTCGCCGAGGGCACCTGAGATTTCCATCTTATTGAAGCGATAAGCCACTAAGATCAACCCTATTAAGTTTATTCAAGCTCTTTCATTAATGAGCTACGCATCCATATTAATTATTTAATAATATACTGAGATTTTTGACGGTTTTGTTTATTTGAGGTTATGTTCACGCTGTTAGTCAAACAGATTGTGAAATTTATTTCCTCTGCATAAAAGGGAGCCGAAATTTGTATATACTAGGACCGACCTACATTATTACCGGGGGAGTTTAGATGTCACATAAAGAGAGTGTAAAAAACCTGTTTGACCTCTCGATTAGTATCGAAAATCACTTTCAAGACTTCTACAGAGGTCTGACTAGAATGTTCGCTCACGAACCCGATGTTTCAGAGTTCTGGATGAGAATGCTAGATGATGAGATAGTCCATGCCGAGGAATTAAAGAAAATTCGTGGCTCCTTGACACCAGAGCAACTTCAAAGTCCTGTAGATCCCTCTAATATTCAGAAATTGGAGGAACTTTTAGGGTACTCGATTGAAGATATACTGAACTCTATAAAAACTCTCGACGATGCCTACAAGATAGCCCACAAGTTTGAAAATTCTGAAGCAAACAAAGTATTTGAATTCTTGGCGTTGGAGTTCGTACCCTCCAATAAAAAGAAAAAAGCCCTTATAACTCACATACGAGATCATATAACCGAACTCTCTGATCCCCCTGCAATTTTAGCCAATTTAAAATCTAGAAGAGACATTAAAGCCAAAAGCTCGCTAAAAACTAACAACTTGGACACGATTAAAACTCATAAAAACTCATAGTTTTAGAAATCACCCTGTTAAAATCGTTTCCAGAAGGCTTTCTCTTATCAGTCTCTCCTTTTTTTCTCTTAGCCTACATGATTATTTTCAGGCGATACCGGTACCTGAGATAGTGAGATGCACTGGTTACTAAGACCTGACTCGGCTACGGCCTTCGAGAACGAGGGGGTACAGAAGGCCTTGGGGAGATACATTGAAGTATCCACGAACAGGAGGCCCGCCTCCTTCATGATAACAAAGAGCATCGAAGTGGAACCATTGCACAACGCATCGATCGAAGAGCTGTGGCGCGTCCACGACGAGAAGATGCCAGAACGGGCGAAAGAGAAAGAGCGCATAGATGGCCTTCCAGGAATGCCAGAATTAAAACAAGCAAATCACTCTTTATTGGACTTGAAACACGAGATAGCCAACAAGATTCTGGAGAGCTGCCACTTCTGCGAGCGCTGGTGCGGAGCGAATAGAAACCAAGGCAAGAAGGGCTTTTGCAATCTCGACAAGGGCTCCCGTTTATCCACAGAGTTCCTCCACATGGGCGAGGAGGCGTGCCTCGTGCCGTCTCACACATTCTTCTTCGTCGGATGCACCTTCTATTGCATATACTGTCAGAACTGGACCATCTCAAGGCAGGTCGCGAAGGGAATCCCCATAACCGGGGAAAAGCTCGCTGAGATGGCGAAGACGAGGAGGATCATGGAGAAGAGCAGGAACATCAACCTCGTGGGCGGCGACCCCACGCCGAACCTGCACACCATCCTGGACATGCTCGTCCACCTCGACGAGAACGTGCCTGTGGTCTGGAACTCCAACATGTACATGAGCGAGGAGGCCATGAGGCTACTGGACGGCGTGGTGGATGTCTATCTTGCGGATTTCAAATATGGCCGCGACGAATGCGCGCAGAGGCTCTCCAATGCGAAAAACTACTTCGAGGTCATCACGAGGAATTACTTGAAAGGCAAAGAGCATGCGGAGTTCCTCATACGCCACCTCGTTCTGCCCAACCACGTGGAGTGCTGCACGAAACAGGTGATAGAGTGGATAGCGGAGAACATGGGCAACGATGCGAGGCTCAACATCATGGCCCAGTACCATCCAGAGTTCGAGGCCTTCAAGGAGACGGACATCACCCGTTACGTCAGCGGGGATGAAATGAAGAGGGCCTTCGAGATAGCCAAAGAGAACGGCCTTTGGAACCTGGATTAGGCCGAGTGCTCGATCAGGATTTTTATCCCGATGGCGATCAAGATGAGCCCGCCCAGAAGCTCAATCTTGTTCTCGAAGAAGTGCCCCATTCTGTTGCCGATGTAGACCCCGAGAAATGATAAAAAGAATGTCACAAGGCCTATGATTATCGCTGGGGTTGCGATGAAGATTTTGAGAAACGCGAAGGTCACCCCGACGGCCAGGGCGTCGATGCTAGTTGCGATGGACAAAACGAGCAACACATAGACGTTCAGGGGGTTGGTCACCTTTTCGTCTTCGCCCAGCTTGACTGATTCGTATATCATTTTGACGCCGATAACGGTCAATAGCCCGAAGGCAATCCAGTGGTCGATGCCGGAGATGAAGTCCCTCAAGCTCAGGCCCGCGAGCCATCCTATCATGGGCATTACTGCCTGAAACAATCCAAAGGCAAAGGCAATGGTAAAGGCGTGTTTGATGTGGAGTTTTTTTATCGCAAGTCCGCTCGTGATGGAGACGGCGAAGGCATCCATGGCCAGACCAACCGCTATGAACAAAAGGGTGAATAATTCCATTTCACATTAGCCCCTAACTTCGATTCATCTCCTTTAGGGTAGATTTAATTAACTCACTATAGGCTTCCGAAACCCATTTTAAAATCCGAGGTGATTATTACTCATGGCGATAGTCCCAATCATGAGCCAGGGCGCTGACTCCAATTGTTACTTAATAATCGACGACAAGACGATGCTTATAGATCCGGGCGCTGGCCTAGACACCAGGATCGTGATGCAGGTGAATTCTGAGTTAAACGGAAGAAGCCTCGATATGATAGTGAACACCCACGCCCACTTCGACCACTGCGCGGGGAATGTCATGTTCAAGGGAGCCCCAGTACACATCCACAGGGACGATGCACAAGAGCTCGTTAGGGGGAGCTTCTATGGCACCTACCAGTTTTTTGATAACGAGCGTCCCGTGAAGTTCCACAAGCTGCTGATGGAAAGGGATAAAATAGATTTGGGCGAGCATGTCCTCAAAGTGATCCACACGCCGGGCCACACGCCTGGAGGCATTTGCTTATTCGAGGAGGACGAGGGCATTCTCTTCAGCGGAGACACTCTTTTTCCAGACGGAGGCTTTGGACGGTTGGACATGGGTGGGGATCAACTCCAGATGATACATTCTTTAGATAGGATAACTAAATTGGACTTTGACATCCTATATGCGGGGCATGGGTCGATGGCGTCTGATGGAAAGAAACACGCCGAAGCGAGCCTCCAGAACGCGAAGATATTCACTTCATGAACGAAGATTATTTCATTTTGATAAATAGAGAGTAATTTTCAAATGGTTAGCTCATTAGATCAAATCAAGTCTAGATTAACAAAACACTCCAAAAAGACGTTAACTAAAGTCTTTGCTGCGATAATCGTCCCTGAAACACTGGTTCTATTTGCAATTGACTGGTACAGAAAAAGAAAAAATAGGTCTTAGAAGCCCACAATTGAATGGCTAGCCCCAAAGGTTTATTTCAACATGACGTGTGAAACGAAATTTAAGCAATTAAGGATGCACTAATTAAAAGGGGTTAAACACAGAGATTTTATCCGCTAGGGATTAGGAGGAGTGTGTATGGAAGAGATGGCAAAAGCAAAAAAGGCAAGGTACATCCACAGGATGTTTACTGATCTCTCTGAGCGGTATGACCAGGCGAGCCCGGCTATTGCTCTGGGAAGGGACGGTTACTAGAGGGACTACAC
>CBDUVV010000132.1:0-4218 GCA_965370755.1 uncultured archaeon
GGTTTAGCTCCCCATACCGCGGCTGGCATCCTGGGGCGGATAATAGGCTTTACCGGAGCCCACGTTGGATATGCCCATCCATATTTCCACGCTTCCAAGAGGAGGAACGCCGATGGCGACGAGGACGCCATTTTCCTGCTCATGGACGCCCTTCTGAATTTCTCCAAGAGCTACTTGCCCAGCACGAGAGGAGGGAAGATGGACGCGCCCCTCGTTCTCACCACAAGGTTCGATCCCAAGGAGATAGACGATGAGGCCCACAACATAGATGTGGTCAGCTCATATCCCCTGGAGTTCTACGAGGCCACACTGCGCTATGCATCCCCAAAGGATGTCAAGGTACTGATTGAGACTGTGAACGATCGCCTAGTAAAAGATGAGGCCTTCGAGGGCATCGGATTCACTCATGCCACAAGCGACATATCTATGGGGCCGAAGGTGAGCGCATACAAGACCCTTGGCGCCATGGCGGAGAAGGCCCACAGCCAGTTGGACCTTGCGAGCAGAATCAGGGCGGTGGACCAGAAGGATGTAGCCAAGCGCGTCGTTGAAAGCCACTTTTTACCCGATCTAGCGGGCAACCTCAGGACCTTCTCCAAGCAGACCATAAGGTGCGTGAGCTGCAATAAAAAATATAGGAGGGTGCCTCTGTCGGGGACATGTAGGCCCCCGTGCGGCGGGAAGCTGTTGCTCACGGTTTCGAAGGGTGGCGTTGAGAAATATCTCAAGCTGACGAAGAACCTCATAGAGACATATGAATTGGATGACTATCTGCGCCAGAGGGTGCAAATAATAGAGGCCAGTATAGCGTCAGTCTTCGTGGACGAGGGGGCGAAGGAAGAAGAGAAGCAGGTATCTTTATCTGATTTCTAGACCACGGACCAATCGAATGAACCAGAAATTCAATGGAGAATAATATAAGCGAATTCGAGCCACCAACTTTTGGTACTAGTCATCTACTTCTCTACGGTCAGGATAGAAATGGGTATCTTCTTACCCTCCCAACCGTCCAGGCTAGGCATCATGATGCTCAGGAGCGTCGCGCCCAGCTTTTCCTTGGTCTGTTTCTTTAACTTCTTCATCGGTTCGCACCCTCCACTGATAGGTATCACTCACGCGGCTTTAGCGGAACATAGCTATTGGGTTATTAGAAATGACACCAGAGGTTTACAAAAAGGCCGGGCATTATTTAAGCTCTTATTCAACGTGGATCACTCTAAATTTTTCCGGGGAGCAAAATAGTTATATTCGCATCCCATCCAACATACCACTATGCCACTTAAGGCATACATCTCCAAGGAAGACTCTTACAGGCTTCCTTTGGGCTGCGTCATTGACGACATACTGGGCGGGGGCTTGGAGAGCAAGATAATAACCCAGGTATACGGGCCGGCTGCAACGGGCAAGACGAACTTGTGCCTCCTCGCCGCCATAAGCTGCGTTAGAAAAGGCAGAAAAGCGATCTTCATAGACACCGAGGCCGGGCGTTCCCTGGAGAGGCTCAAACAGCTGGCGCAAGACGACTTCGAGGAGGTGTTGGAGAACACCATCTTCTTCGATCCCAAGACCTTCAATGAGCAGAACCATATCGTTGAGCATCTCGACGAGATATTGAGCGATAAATTCGGCCTCATAGTCCTCGACTCGGCCGTCTCCTTGTACCGCCTCGACAAGGATGGCGATAACGCGAGCATGACCAATAAGCAGTTCAGCAAACAGCTATCGAAGCTCATCGAGTTCGCCCGTCGATACAACATGGTGGTGTTGATAACCAACCAGGTCTACGCATCCTTCGACGACGGCTCGGAGACGCCCATTGGCGGCAGCATCCTGAAGTACAGGAGCAAGGCCATAATAGAGCTCAAGGAGAATGGGAAGACGCGGGTAGCTATCCTTAAGAGGCATAGGAGCATGCCCGATAACATCGCGGCTAAGTTCGTAATAGTGGGGGACGGGCTTAAGGCCGTGAAGTAATGCTACTTGCCTATGAACTGTATCTAGGTCGGAATCTTTGTGCATCAGGGAGCCAACCGGTCCGTCCTGACCCTTGTATTTGCCCTCGTAGGGCGTTTCAGTTTCTTTCATGAGATACTCCTTCGATTTTGAGCTAGAAGATTATTCCATCGTTAAGTTGGAGAAGGAACTCAAGAGCCATGTCCGAGACCAAAAACCAGTCTGATCGTAGGAATGGAAATGCTCGAGGCGCTCAAGGGACTATAAATTAATAAGCCGTGGGATAGAGATGTAATCATGGTTTTGATGGAGTCGGAGCAAAGGCTCAACGTAGGGGACAATGCCCCGGATTTCAACCTGAGGGGCGTGGATGAAAAATACTATTCTCTGAAGGACTTCCAGGATGCGAAGGCCCTTCTTATGATCTTTATGTGCAACCATTGTCCCTATGCGATGGCCAAGATCCCTGTAATAAAGAGGCTGGCGGAGAAGTATACGGATGAGGGTCTTGTGGTGGTGGGGATAAACTCCAATGAGTCGGAGAACTACCCGGAGGACAGCTTCGAGAACATGCAGATTTATGCTAGGGAAAAAGATTACAACTTCTACTATCTTCACGACGAAACACAGTTGGTGGCCAAGAGCTATGGGGCGGTCTGCACTCCCGATCCCTTTCTGTTCGATTCTGAGCATAAGCTCGCCTATCATGGGAGGCTTGACGACGCCTTGAGTCCTGATGCTGTACCCACGAAGCACGACATGGACGAGGCCGTCGCTTTAGTGTTGGCCGGGAAGCCTGTAGACAAAGGCGTTCTACCCTCGAGGGGATGCTCTATAAAGTGGAAATAAATACGACAATAAATGACCGCCATCTTCCTTCGTAGGGTGTTATATTGGGGAAGGGGCCTATGGGGAAATGAAAAAAAGATTTAACCTCGCCCCATAGGCAAACGACTATCTTTGGAGAGCCTATATAAACTTACTGTTAACGTATTTGCCTTTATTGATTACAACGACATCATAAATCCTGATCGTCTTCATCTTTTGATTTTCTTTCTCCCTGAAGCACGAACAAAATTTGCCCCAGTATGAAGCCCAATCCGAAGATGATAATGGTCAAGTAATTTAATTCAATAAGATTGCTCAGAAAAGGTACGCGGCCGACTATTACTGCAACCAAAAATGAAATGAGGATGAAATCCATCATAAACGCAAAACGTCCGGCCAACACTATCGTTGCAAAGCCGAACAAAACTCCGGGCATGAAATATCCGAGGACTAGGGTTGGGTCCATCTATTTAACCTCGTCATTTGGTGTTCGAACTATTACATTAAAACTTTCCATAAAATATTTGGGTAGCATATCATTCGTCTTTCAAATCCTATTAAAAAAAGGCCGAATGCGCTATAATTATATGCCCGGAGCCACATATCTTTAGACATGAAGAAGGTCAAGGCTTACATGACCAAACCTGTCAGGACCGTAAAGGGTTCCGCAACCATGGCGGAGGCGGCTCAACAAATGAGGAAGCACAGGATCGGAAGTCTCGTGGTTGTGGATGGTGACAAGCTAGTGGGCATCATAACCGAGCGTGACATAGCCTTCAAAGTGGTGGCTGATGAAAAGGACCTCGACACCAAGGTGAAGGAGACCATGACGGGGGACCTGAAAACAGTCGACGGCGAGACGAGTCTTCGGGACGCGGCCAAGCTAATGGTGTCACATCTAATAAGGAGGCTGCCAGTGCTCGAAAACGAGAAGCTCGTGGGCATTATAACCATCGATGACATCATGCGGGGCACGAAGATCGAGGAAGAACTGAAGGACTACATGTACACATAATATTAGTCGGTTTCAAGCGATCTTGTGTCCTTTCCCAGCGATCAGGATATAGCCGTTCCTAATCCTTTCCAAGGCGAAGAAAACCGGTACAACTAGGGTCGCAAAGCTCGAAAATCCAGTTACCGCAAGGGTTGGGCCGGGTGAGGTTGTTGGAGAATAGGAGCATAGACTCCTATCTCTAAATCTCAATTTGAGGATTTCTACAATACGAGATCATTGTTTAAGAAAGGCATGGTGTTTTCCGGTTATACGATTAGTTATTTTATGGAACAATCTCCATAGATTAAAATTAATATGAAATCCGAGGAAGAGAAAGAAAAAGAAAAACTGTTAAAAAAGTACCCTGGATCATGGGTTGTCGAAGAAACTGAAGAATACCATACGAAAGGACGGCAGAATGAAAGACGTTATAATTCCGCAAT
>CBDUVV010000133.1:0-4207 GCA_965370755.1 uncultured archaeon
TGGCGCTCATCGACTTCCTGCCATTTCTTCCGGGTACGCATGCCGTACCTTGCGCCGAATTTTCCAGCTGAGCCTGTCTTCTTTCCCATGATAGCATCCCATCCTATTTCACGTGTTTCCTCAGCTCTTTACCCGCTTTGATAGAGCGGTCCACGATGCTCGTGACCTCATCCGGTTTGAACATGCCCCTGCCACCCTTCTGCATGGCGCATATGGCTCCATTCTCCTTTGTGGCAATGGTTAACCTCGCATCCATGGCCAGCGACTCGTCTAGGTTTGGGTCGAGGAAAATGGAGTCGCCTATCTTAACGAAAGTGGTCTCGATGGGCGTATCCGTTACCGGGAGCTTTTCTTTGGATGGTTCTCCATATAAAGCCCTACCATCTTCAACCTTTGGTATATATGCGTCCTTGAGGGCTGCGATAACGCCAAGTTCAGAAGCGTCGAAAAGGTTCCCGTGGTAATCAAGAGCATGGATGTCAATGAAGGCTATCCATACCTGCTCGCCCGGTGTTACGCAGAGCTTATCTAAAGCTATGCACTTGGACTCTCTTATTCCTCTATCAACGACCCTTGCAACCTCAATGGTATTCTCTCTGGGTGGGCCCATCTCGAACGTAGGTGACGCTATGGGCCTTAGCTCGACATTTGTTGTAAGTACTCCCGAGTCCGGGGAGTCAGAGTAGGGCTCGCCCAAAATGAGCTTGATTCCCACCATTACCTGAGTGTCCCCGATGCTAACGTGGGAAGATCCCTCGGCCTTCTTCGACACACCGGTCTCGACGGACACGGGGCGATATTCATCAAAACCTCGATCATCGGGCCTCTTGCCTTCCTTTAGTAGACCTAGCAAGTAATCCCTCTTTATTCCGGCTATAATCTCAGGCTCCATTCTCAATCACCACCATACTTGGCCCTAAGGGCCTCCTTCTGGAGTTCATACACCTGCTTACAGCCTGTTAAGGCCAGATCAAAGGCTTCCTTGAACTCCTTTTTGCTGAGGTCTCCATCCATCTGAAGAAGGACCACATCGTCATTCTTCGGTACCATCGCTACTGGAAGGTCGGCATCGCCGTAGTTGTCCTCCTTATCGAACATATCCAGTACGATTTTGCCGTCGATCTTCCCCGCGGCACATGAGGTGACGAGATCCTTCATGGGTATCCCCGCATCAGCTATCGCTAGAGACGCAGCAACGAGGCCTACGCACCTTGTGCCGGCCTCCGCTTGGAGAACCTCTATGAAGACGTCTATACCAGCCCGTGGATAGAGGTGGGTGAACACCACAGCTTCTAAAGCCTCACTGGTCACCTTTGATATCTCCTTGCTCCGTCTATCCGGACCCGGCCTCTTTCTATCGCTCACGGAAAAGGGGGCCATATTGTACGTGCACCTCAAAGTCGCCCTATCAGGCTTCTGAAGATGCCTTGGGTGAAGTTCTCTTGGGCCGTAGCAGGCCGCCATCACCTTGTTGTTGCCCCATTCCACGTAGGCAGAGCCGTCGGCCCTCTTAAGTACGCCTACGCTCATCTTTATAGGCCTCAATTCGTCTAGCTTCCTCCCATCCAGTCTCTTTCCTTTCACTATCAATTTATCTGGTTTTCCTACTTTCATATTCTTCCCTCTCTTTCTTTATTAATTCCTTTATCGTGTCGGTCAGGCCGCCCTTGTGGGCTTCTCTTTCTATCTTTTCAATGGCCTTTTCTACAATTCCAACAAGGCCCGGCTCACCATCAATCCATATCAAGCCATTTTGCCCTACTAAAACTCTGCAGCCCGACTCATCTCTTATGATATTCAACATAGAACTCGCTCTACCTATAACCCGGGGGACCTTAGCAGGAGACATCTCTACGACCCTCCCACCTTTCACTATTTTAGCCTCCCGTTCCAGCATCGTGGTGAACACCTTTTTTGAGTGGGTTATCTCCCTCACTTGGGCATATATCATGGTGCCAGGGGCCAATACTGTATTCAGGTCGGTTTCCCGGGGGTCCACTCTTCTGAAGAAGTCATTGGCATTGAGTACTCCGGAATAAGCGGAATTGATGTCCACGCTCCAGTTGGTGAACATCGCGCCCTCCACCACGCCAATCACGAAGTCCCCCACCCGGGGGAAATACTTGCCAGTTACGGGTATGACCCTGATGCTCCCTTTCTTCTCGTCGAGGATGCCAACGGTGGCCGCATAGACCTCCTCTCCATCCTTGTATACGCCTACTCCTAACCTAATGTCGCCCTTGGCAATTAATTCACCGGGTATTACCATTCGTCTCTGCATCTTAATTCCTACCTATTTCAACAAAAAAATAGAGAACGTGAACGATTATTATCCTAAGCCGTCCCTACTTCCTTCTTCAGAATCTTTGTCTCTACCTCTCCTTTCGTGAGAGAATTCAGCTCGTTGAAGAACTCCTCGACAGCACCCGCCGGCAGATCCATGAGAAACGCCCATGACCCATCGTTGAGCCACTCCTCTTTCTTGATATCGCCGAACTCCTTGACTGAGGAGTGCGCACGGGCGGCATATTGAGAAGGTACCTTAACGGCTATCCGCCGCTCCTCGAACTTCAGCGGAATGATGGGCCGTAATACCTTAATAACGCCCTTGACCTGTTCCTCGGCCGTCTTAGTCAGGCCGACTTGGACCCTGGCCTCCTCCATAGCATTCTCCACTCTCTGGGGTGGATGAGGGGCTCCGGTCTGGGGGTTTATGGCACTCCTAGATATTATCGCGACGATCTGCTTCTTCCTGTCAGCGAGCATCTTTCTCTTCTGCTCTGTCGTGAGCTGTATATCTCCTTTCTTTATTATTTGCCTTGCGATCTCCAATTGATCCGAGGTGGCGAAGATCTTCTCCATGTGCTCCTCGCTGGCCTTATCTCCCTTCTTGGAGTCCTTGAAGATCGTTTCCACGGCCAAAACCGACGATATGTCGATGTCCTCGCCGTGCTTGAAATTCAGCGCCAGATCTGGGTCCACGAGCACTTCGTAGTGCTCCCCGTGGGTCTCCAGTCTCGCGATGACCGCCTCCTCCATGGTTACCAAGAGACTCACTCCTTCTTGGCCCCCTTGGTGGGAGCCTTGGGGATCTTTGAGAGTTGCTTCTTGATCTCCTCGACCGTTAGCTTCCTATACTCCATGGTCTTGAGCTCCACCAGGGCGATCTCCACCGATGTCTCGCTTATCTTTCCTTCGGTCACTATGTTCATTATCTTAAGGGCAAGGATTATGGCATCATCTTTGCTCATATCCTCCCGGTATTCCTCCTCGTATATCTCCATGGCCGTGGTACGCCCAGAGCCTATCGCAGTGGCCCTATATTCTATCAAAGCACCGCTCGGATCGGTCTCGAACAACCTCGGCTTCTCGTTCACCCCGGCCAAGAGGAGGGCTACCCCGAAGGGCCTAACTCCGCCGTGCTGAGTGTAGAGCTGCTTGAAGTCACACAATTTCTTCGCCAGAATCTCGAGGTCAATGGGCTCGTTGTACGATATCCTATTGGTCTGCGCCTCCACCCTAGCCCGGTCCACAAGGACCCTCGCATCGGCCACCAGACCTGATGTGGAGGCTGCGATGTTCTCGTCAACCTGGAATATCTTCTCTATGGACTTGGACACCACGAGCTTGCTTGTAATCCTTTTGTCAACGGCCAGCAATACACCGTCCTTGTATCTTATCCCCAAAGATGTGGTACCTCTCTTGACGGCTTCTCTCGCATACTCGACCTGGAAGAGGCGACCATCTGGACTGAAGACTGTTATGGCCCTATCATATCCTAAACTCGGCATCGGTTGCATCTGAAATCCTCCTATTTTTTTGATTAAAACAATTGCCCATTAATGTGGGCGTCTGCAGGCTTTTCTCACTCCTATCTATAATGAACGTTTCTTATGTCTGCTGATTTAAATACTTCTCGCTCTCAACCAAACCTACATACTTAACATTTAAATTCTTTGCCCTCTCGTCCAGCTCTCGGCTTAGTGGCACCGCATCTATGCAGCCGCCCCGTCTTCTGGCAAGCTTAAGTCCACCGAATATGTCTACCTGGCCTTCCTCGTCCTCGTATTTCGACCTCTTTCCCATGAACTTCCTTTTGAGAGCCCGCAACGTGCCGGACACTCCTAATGGCAAAATGCTCACATTCCTCCCATCGGTATTGTTGGCGAGAGCTAGTGCCACCTTTACATCACCCACCGCCTTGTGA
>CBDUVV010000134.1:0-4207 GCA_965370755.1 uncultured archaeon
ACACCATTATTTCAGAGGGGCTAGTGAAAAAAACTTTCGCAACATGGTGTCATATTGTTCTTCATCGAAATATTAGCCAATTTAACTGGTGGAACTCAATTGCTCGTTATGCTCCTGCTCAAGTGCTTCAAGAGGGTCCGCGAGGACTTTATGTTCCTCCAGCCTTCACGCGGATGCATGATGGACTGCTTGAATTTATATAGTATGTACATCGGCCTAAGGTAAAACTCCTTTCGCGCCCTATCGCAGAGTTCCACCAACATGGTGTTGCTCAACTCAGGCCTGCTGACTAGGGTGGTATGCATGCCGTTGGAATCTATCCAAGTGGAGTAGTCCTCAGTAGAGAGATACTCATTCTCCTTTGCCCACTCATAGGCCTCGGTACCAGGGTAGACCATCAGGGGATAAAATTGGGCTGTATCTGGATTGAGTTCCTTGGCAAATTCGATCGTTTCCGCTATGCTATCCTGGGTATCGCTCGGCAAACCCAGTATAAAGCAACCGTTTACTAGTAAGCCGAGCTTCTTAGTGTTCTTGGTGAATTCGAGCTGGAGTTCTTTAGAGGTCCGTTTTTTCACGCTATCGAGAGATTCTTGAGAGGGGCTTTCGAAGCCTACACAGAGTAGGCGGCAGCCAGCGTCCTGCATTGCCTTCAAAGTCTCATAGTCTGTGTTAACCCGCACATTACAGGACCAGCGTAAGCGCATTCCGCGCCCTTTCAGATTTTCACAAAACTCGATGGTCCTCTTTTTGTTGGCTGGGAATGTCTCGTCCTCTATCATCACTTCTCTTACCTCGGGCATCTCTTTTTGAATATAATCGAATTCTGCTACAACGTTCTCAACGCTCCTCGCCCTGTAGGAGTTCTTAAAAAAAGCATTACAGAAGGAACAGTTATAGGGGCATCCCCGCGCGGTAAGAATTGTTACTTGTGGATGTGTGAGCGATGCGTAGAAATAGTCCCTTATGTTCAGGTGCTCCTTGTAAATCTTTGAAACGAAGGGAAGCTCGTCGAGATCTTTGATGGGTTCCCTAAGCTTATTGTGAGCTAACACACCATCCCCCCGATAGGAAAGCCCATCAACTTCACTTAAAGAAGCTGCATTACTGAGTGCTTTAGCAAGATCAACCAATGTATAATCATATTCTCCCCTGCATATCGAATCAATGGCAGAAGCCAAGGCGAAGGTTTCTTCTGGTAACGCCGTGGGATGTGTGCCAACGAGGTTCACATGTGCTTCTGGTATCGAGGCTTTTAACTCGGACGCAACTTTTACGTCGTTGTAGATACTTGGAGTGCTCGTATCGAGGACAACAAGCTCTGGATTAAAATCCTTAGCAAATCTTATGGTTTCTTCGTGAGAGAAATCTTTTGCCACAGCATCCAGAAGCCTAACTTCAAAGCCGGCTTTTTCAAGGGCACCAGTAGCATAGGCTATGTAATAAGGATAATAGAATGTCCCACCCTTTGTAACGCAAGGCGATCTGCTCTGCCTCGAATATTGGGTCATAAAAGGTGGGTTGAGAATCAATACCTTCATTTCTGCGCCTCTAGCCCGCGGAGGTATTCTCTTATTGTATCTATCATTATAGGCCTTTCACGTCTTAAAGATTTAAACTCTCTCGCAGATCTTAGAGCTGACTCGAGTCCGTCAATATCATAGACCGCAATAACCTTTCCCTCATCCTCAAGTACTTTAGTAAGCTCGAGTTGGTGGTCATCTATGTGCTCCCCGAATTTTTTGAGCCGAGGCACGAGTATAGTAGGCTTTCGGCTGCTAAGAGCGAAAATTATGCTTCCAGCACCCGCATGGGTGACAACAATATCGGCCTCGCTATTCATTTTTTCCATTTCCTCCCGTGATGCGAAATCAAAGTGTTTTGTATTTTGTGGGATATGTTTAGTATGCCCTCGCTGGACAATGATCTCATCGTCTATCTTTGGTGCTATTTCATCTACTTTTTCAACTAACCTTCCAAAATCCTGGTTGTGAGTTCCCACGGTTACAAATATCAAAATACCCCACCCCCATACTGAGCCCTGTTCCCATATTTTCCAAGCAAACTTTTCCACTGAACGAAAAAAAGATCGGCGATAGGGTATATCGCTATACCCGAAAATGATTTAGAATCTATCCTTGCAAAACTCTCTATGAAAATTATTTTTACACCGGAAATTTTACCAAGGTAGCATAGCGGCACGACGACGCCTGCTCCGGTGGTTATAATCACGTCGGGTTTTTCCTTAAACAGTACCCTCGCGGCTTGGAATAAATTTTTTAAGAATTTCAGTGGATTTCTTTTGGGGTCTTCAACGTAATATGCACTGAGATTTTTCGTATCATCTCTTCTGAATGTCACCAAAAAATAATCGTAGCCTTCAAATGCCTCTTTTATCTGCATCAACTCAGTCAAATGCCCGCCAGCGGAGCATGCTAAACATATCTTCATTTCACCGCCATCCTATTCAATATAAAACGAATACAACCGCAACGCTCACAGCCACTTGAATAGCAAGTATTGCCAGTACCGCATGGGTTTCCTTACGTATCCCCAGCTTAAGCACCGCATGGGTCAAAGACTCAAATCTTTCCGGTGCCCTAAGGGTTCCATCCTTATGGGGAATTCCGTAGCTCTCCCCCTTGAACTTGCTTCTCGCCTTCAGTATTAGCTCGAGGAAGTAGAGGGAAAACAATAGTAGGGCTGGCCTCTCGGCATTCCCTAAAATGGCTACGCTAGCGACCAAAGCACCCATGGAGTAGGTCATGGTATCTCCTGGGAATATTTTTGCCGGATTCCAGTTGTATTTCAAGAAAGCTAGTAGAGCAAAGACCATGCTCAAGGCAAGCATTGTCACCCAGCTGCTACCGCTGTCCCAAGCGATGTAGCCGAGGGCGCTAAGGATGATTATCCCCATACCCGCCTCCAGTCCGTTGAAACCTGCAAGCATATTGAATCCATTAGCAGCCCCAGTGATACCAAGGGGTATTATTAGCAGTGGGTAAAGTATGCCCAAGTCTACGTTCCCAAACAATGGCAACGCCATACCACTTTCACCTGCGTTTACTGCCATCATGGGTATTGCAGCTATCGAAGTTAGAAGGGGCTTTTGCCATTTCTTCAAGCCTATCTTCCAGCCCAGCACATCATCAATCATGCCAACTATCACTATGATCAATAACGTTGAGCTGACCGCGAGGAGGGGCACCAGTTTGGCGTCTTCTTGTAGGTAGAATGTTCGCAGGGCGATGTAGGTGAAAATGCCTGTGAAGAAACCCGCGGTAACAGGTAGGCCGCCCATCTCAGCTGCCTCCGGCTTTCCGGGCTTATTCATGTCCCTGCCCGTCAGCCCGACGATGTGAGCAGCTTTGATCCAATAGGGGGTTATCAAATACGTGACGATGAAGCTCAAAACAAAGCATGTTAACAATACATAATCTACCATAGTTATACCTCAAGGCGATGGGCCCGCGGAGATTCGAACTCCAGACCTTCCGGTTATCAGCCGAACGCGCTAACCAAGCTGCGCCACGGGCCCTTGTCTTTAATATGGTAAGATTTATTTAAATATTGCCTCATGAGTAAACGGGGGCCCGTAGCTCAGACTGGAAGAGCGCCGCCTTCGCAAGGCGGAGGCCCCGGGTTCAAATCCCGGCGGGTCCACTTCCTCGGCCGTCTAAATATTTTTCTGACCGCAACAATTATATGACCACCTCTTGGAACTTCGGATTATGCGCACCGTGCTATTGCTAATCCTCATCGTTTCCATAACTGGCTGTACTATAAGCAATTCCCAGGAGAACATCCGTTTAGAGAGCGAGATAGTACCAGGCAAAATAAGCTTAAACGAGCCCGAGGAAGTCCGCTTGGAGGCAAAGGTTAAAAACGTAGGCACATCCACCGAAACGGTGTCAGCTGATGTCGTTAAAACGGAGGGACTCGTGGTAACGAAGCCGAGCCGGACGACCTTCACGTTGAAACCCGGTGAAAGCCGGACCATCGTCTTCACCGCAAACCTCACAGATGACGCGGTCCCCGGAGATTATATAATAGATGTCCAAGTAAAGACCCAAAATGGCAACATCGTGAATGACAGGGCCAAACTAAGAGTGGTCGAAGGAACGGGATTGCTCTCCTTTGATTGATTATGCTACCCACTTCCATGGGCCCGTGGCGGCTGACCTCCTCGAAGGGCGCGTCGCCCGCG
>CBDUVV010000135.1:0-4106 GCA_965370755.1 uncultured archaeon
AGGGACACAGCTACGCCCGGACTGGGGCAGACTGGGAGGCTGTTTGTGTTCAGGTCCCTAGCCTGGAAACGGCACGGTTGGGTGAGTTCGCCCGTCGCCACCAGGTCTACCTGGCAGGCGCAGCCTTCGAACGTGACCCGTCCTGGCCCGAAGTCTGGTTTACCACCGGTTTTATCGTCGGTCCCTCGGGTAAGGTAGAGTTACGCTATCGGAAGCTGCAGGAGCACAACGTTGAGGGTTTGATACCAAATGCCTCGCCGGCTGACGTCTACAGCGAATACGTTCGCCGCTATGGTGAAGACTCCGTCTTTCCCGTCCTCGATACCCCTTACGGGCGACTGGCCGTCATCGTTGAAAACGATGTCAACTTCTTCGAGTTAACCCGTATCTTTACGTTCCACGGAGCGGAGATATTCCTCCACCCCACAGCCGAGGACAACGGTCCTCAGTTTCCTTCGTGGGACCAGGCCCGTCGTTCCCGCTGTTATGAAAACCTGTGCTATCTTGCCTCGGCTAATTACGGCCAGGTGACCAGCAGCAGCCATGCGGCTTATGCGACCCGGGGTTGTTCAACCATCATCGATTACTCGGGAAATCCGGTAGCTCGGATCGAGGGGCCCGGCGAGTCTCTGTTGGTAGCCCCTATCGATCTTCAACGACTTCGATATCGGCGCATCGAGGGGCGCAGTAATTTTCCTGCTCAAGTCAAGTCGGAATTGTTTGGCAAAGAATTTGCCAAGCGAGTATTGATGGCTAAAGACACTAGCCCTGCGACCCGCGAAACAGGCGAGGCGACAATTCGACGCCTGCAGGACAAGGGTATCTTTGCCGCTCCATAGACATACCGACGATCGGACTTTTCTCTAGATCGGATCGGCACTCTAGTCCCCGGCGCACCGGGATCGTTCTCTTCTCTCCTCATATCGCCGAGGTTATTCCGTCGTTGCCTGCCCAACACGGGAAATTTTTCTTCCAACCATAAAAAGGACACCTACAATAAGTATTGTTATCGTCGATGTCGCCGCCGCATAACTCAACATGCCACTTTCTAAGTGTTCCCAAACCAATACCGACAGGACCTCACTCCGAACAGTATAGAGCAATACTATGAGAGAAAACTGCTTAATGCTCAAAATGGCTACATATAGCCAAGTATACAATAGCGTGGGCTTAAGTAAGGGTATGAATACCCGACAAAAAGTCTCCCAACCTCTGGCACCGCAAACCTTGGAGGCTTCTTCTAATTCAGCGTGCACTTGCGTCACGGCCGGGGAAAGAATCCGCATTCCTACGGGCATGTATCTAATCGTAACGCCTATAAGAAGGGCCCACAGAGTGCCATAAATCCCGATCCGTATATAGCTGAATATCCATATGAGCGCCACTCCGATAAAAATGCTTGGATAAGCAACGGGAAAAAATGAAATCGTCTCAGCGAACTTCCTCCCTTTGATCTTCGTTCTATAGCTCACATATGCTGTTAGCACCGCCATCAGAGTAATTACCAACCCTCCAAAAGACGCTAAAACCAGCGTATTTATTATAGCCCTGACCAATCTCGGTTCCATCATATCTCTATAGTTTTGAAGAGTAAGAGTTGTGAGTGTATCGAGAGTTATTTTTCCTATGAACGGCATGAAGGAACTAAAAATGACAAGTAAAATAGGAAGAGCAAAACAACTTATCCCAAGTGTGAAAATCAAAACGCTAAGTGGAATTTTCCATTGTCTCATGTCCATTAGTCTCGGCTGATAGCCTTTTCCAGTTACGGTTACATATCTGTGGAGCTGCCGCATACTTCTGATATATAAGGTGACCCCGGTCGCGACTATTAACAGAAGAGAAAGCGCGAAAATCGTTGCTGTACCGTAATCAACCGGTGGCTCATTCATTAACAGGTATATTTGAGTTGAGACGACATATAGCCTTGCAGGCATGCCTATAACTGCTGGTATGGCAAGTTCCTCGAGTTTTAAGACCAATAATAACAAGAAGGTTGAAAGTAAAAAGGGTCTCATCAATCTAAATGTAACATAGTAAAACGTTTTAAAATTACCAGCCCCACAAACATAAGACGCTTCCTCAAAGCCCGGGTCCATCTGTCTAAAGCCTGCGGACAGAGCTATATACACGAACGGAACCCCGGTCAATCCACCCGCCCAGATCATTCCTGCCATGCTGTAAATATTAAAAGGTGGGCTCTCAAGACCACCCAGATGCATAGCCAATTGATTTACCAATCCTATTCTTGGGCTCAGAAGCAGAATCCAGGCATACCCTGTGATAATGGATGGAGCAATCATTTCAGGCATAATTAGATACGCTAGCCATTTTCTCCCGGGTACATTCGTTCTCTCTGCTATCCATGCGAAAAACGTGCCTAGGATGAGTGCTAGTAGAGTCGCAGGGACTGCATAGGCAAATGTCGTCGTAAAAAGGTCTGGCATCCCTGGAAAGTTTGCGAAGCTCTCAAAGTTATCAACTGTGAATTGAAATGGCATACCGGGCCTCATGGCCGCGTTGAAGGCTGCATATAAAATAAAGAATAAGGGCGGGAGTGCAAGAACTAACAGGATTGCAATTAAGGCAGTGAAACCAAGTATATGCATCGAGACTGAGAGGCCTCTGTAAGGCGGGGAGTGGTTCGTGTTTTCTGTAAAGGCCGGTAATGGTACAGCATACAGATAATCAGATATACAATTCTGGGAACCCCTCCCCGCTCAGCTTCTATCTTTTAACTATCTGCTGAGTTGCGCAGCAACTTTGCCCAATCTGCGTCTCTCTTTCTTCGACAAAGCTATCAATTTTTCATAACTTCTGACAGACGACTTATATTCTAGTTTTCCATCTAAGGCATCTCTATAGAGTTTCCGTGCTTTTCGACTAGGAACCACACCTACATCAACACCTGGATTGCCTGGCATGTATATGCCCCCTTTAATAAATAGCGTTTGCCCTTCTTTTGAAAGGAGATATTCGGTAAATAATTTCGCAGCATTTGGATGGGGTGCATTCTTGGAAATCAAGATAGGTTGTGGCATGACCTCGAGCCCTTCGCCCTCAAATAGGAGCCAGTCTATCGGCCTGCCTCTAGCCTTATCTATTTCTATGTGGTTAACTGCGGCTCTGATAGTAATCTTCTTTTCTCCCATGACTACCGGGGTCCTTGCCTTGGTACTCGAGGAATAGAAGATAACCTTCTGCTTTTGTAATTTTCTGACATAGTCTACTGCTTTTTCTTCTGTGCCAAAAGTTGATATCCAGAATGTTAACAGCCCACCGGATGTGATAACTCTCACTGTCATTTCATCCTTCCATTTGGGGTCTAGGAGATCATTCCAGCCCCTCGGCACTTCGTCCGGACGGACAAGCTTGGTGTTATACCCTATACTGACATGTGTATGCCCATTAAAAGTGGACCATAAACCATTTTTTTCGTCCTTTAGCCAGCTCTCTCCAAAACTTGGCAAGTCATTTATAGATTGGAGGATTGGTTTAATATCACGATGGGCCTCCAATATACTGGAGACCGAGGTAATTCCACCGATCCAGACATCTGCCATTGATATGCCCGCGACTTCCTCACTGATAAATCTTTCCTGAAGCTTACTACCTCCACCGGTGATCATCTCAACCGAGATCCCCGGGTATTTCTTCTTGAACCCTTTCAGGGCGTGCTTATAATATCTAGGCTTGGGTGCAGTATAAATAGCTACCGTCCCCTCAGTCTTTGCAGCTTTATAGATTGCAGCCAAGTCTATGGCGTGAACCGCGGAGGGTAGTCCCATGGTTAAACTAATCGCTGTGATTAAGGCGATGATTAAAATAGAAAGCTTATCTTTCATTTTGATTCCCCCCTCAATAGATTTTATAAACACTCGTTTTGCTCAATTGCCCGGATAACGAACTTGCTCGTCTTTATCAATTACAATACAAAAGTTTACAAATGTATCTCCTCGGGTTTTCGCATTGACTTATTATTAATGAGTTCATTTGTAACTTAATACGTGAAATAGTCCGTCATCCCTCGGGCCGAGCCCTTCCGATCGCGGTCAACAGGCCTCTACCTTGTAGGCCACCTGGTCCTTGCTACGCTCGGAATTTCA
>CBDUVV010000136.1:0-4017 GCA_965370755.1 uncultured archaeon
GTGGGCTAAGGGTGAAAGTCGCGTCTCAAGGGCCGAGTTGAAAATGAGGGAAATAATTGGACGCTACCCAGAGATATTCAATGATGACTATGTAGCCCTGGACATAGGAGCGGCTCCCGGTGGATGGAGCAAGGCCATGGCGAAGAAGGTCAAAAAAGTTATAGCCGTAGATCCGGGAGAGCTCGACGAGGACGTGGCATCCATGGAGAACGTTATACATATCCGAAAGAGGGCAGATGACCTAGCATTGACAGAAGAAGTGCATATACTAACCAACGACGCCAACATCCTTCCCATGGAATCGGCTTCGATAACAACAAAGACTGCGAAGGCTTATCTGAAACCAAGTGGATATTTGGTTCACACCATTAAACTCGGAGTAGACCCCGGCACCGGCAGGCCGGTGGCAAAAAGTTTAAATCATGCCGTATTAGAGGTTATGCGAGAATTCCAGAGCAAGGGCTTTGAGATTTTATTCAAATCGAGGCTCAGATATAACACGCGGAATGAAATGACCATCGTAGCGAAATATCTTGGGAACGAGGAATGAGAAATGGACGTAAGGACCTCCTTTGTAATCGCCCTGGGTATACTCCTTTTTACAATGTATTACCTGGAGAGGGAGATGGAACGCGAACAGATATACATGCTTTTCGCAGGCTTAAGCGTGGTCACAGGCCTGGGCACGGCATACATGGTCGCGAAGAGATCCGGGTCCTTCGATTTTTTCATGATCCTCACGGTCGTGTTCATTATTATAGCAATCTTGTACCAAGAGGACGAAGAGGCCGAGCAAAAGGAGGAAGTGCAGAAAAAGAAGGAAGATAAACGTAAGAAAAAGGGGGCGAAGAAGGGGAAACGCATGAAAAAGTGATCCCATGTACAGGCTGACGGAGGAGGGCTCAAAGTATCTCAGGGAAGGCTTGCCCGAGATGAATCTCATGGTCGCGTTAAAAGAGCCCATGACAATCGTGGAGGCCAGGGGAAGGGTGGATAATTTTTCGATCGCCCTCCAATGGTGTAAAAAGAATGGATGGGTGAAGGTTGAAGGTGGAACGCTATACCTCAAGGAGAGCCCGCGAGAAATTCCGGAGATGAAGGGACTTCAGGATATCCACGAGGGGAAGGAAATAGATGAGAAGCTGCTTTCCGTTCTAATTAGCCGGGTTTTGGTTGAGAAGGCAAAAGAGGACATTATTGCTAGGGCCCAGAAATTGGCTGAGAAGGAGATCACCCACCTTCCTGAAGAGCTCATCAAAACAGGACTTTGGGATAAAGCCCGATTCAAACCTTATAATGTGGAGGCGACCGGAAGGCGGATATATCCTGGTAAGAGGCAGCCCTACCAGCGCTTCGTCGAGGGAATGAAAAGAAAACTTGTGGAGCTGGGCTTCGAGGAGATGACAGGCCCCCTTGTTGAAAGCGAGTTTTGGAATTTTGATGCACTTTATCAGCCTCAGGACCACCCTGCGAGGGACTGGACTAGCACATATGAACTCAAGCAACCCGCAACTGGGGATCTTCCGCCAAAGGAGATAGTAGAGCGGGTAAAGGAGACCCATGAGAACGGTTGGACCACCGGTTCTACAGGATGGGGATATAAGTGGGACCCTAGAAAGGCCATGAGGCTTTTGCCCCGTGCCCACGGTACGTGTCTGTCTGCTAGAACTTTGGCTTCCAATCCATCAATCCCTGGAAAGTATTTCGCCATAGCCAGGTGCTATAGGCCAGACGTACTGGATGCTACCCATCTCATCGAGTTCAATCAGGCGGAAGGCATTGTTCTGGACGAGTCTCTCAACCTTCAGAATCTATTGGGAATTCTCGAGATTTTCGCAAAGGAGATTGCAGGTGCAGAAAAGGTGAAGTTCATACCAGACTACTACCCGTTCACGGAGCCCTCGATCCAGCTCTCCGCCTATCATTCTGAACTGGGCTGGATAGAATTCGGCGGTTCTGGGATATTCAGAGAAGAGCTTACAAAGCCCTTAGGTATTGATGTGCCAGTTATCGCTTGGGGGATAGGAATAGACAGACTTGCCATGTTCAAACTCGGGGTAAAAGATATCCGTTATCTCTTTGCCCGGGACCTCAAGTGGCTCAGGGAGAGCAAGGTGGTTTAGATGCCGACTGTAGAATTTCTTCACAGCGATCTCAATAGCCTCCTAGGCAAGGATTTGAATGCAGAGGAACTTGAGAACGCCATTCATTTCGTCAAAGGTGAGGTGGAAGATCGGAACGGTGATGTCTTAAAAGTCGATATGAAGGACACAAACAGGCCTGATCTTTGGAGCGTCGAAGGCATAGCAAGGGAGCTAAAAGGGCACCTGGGCTTGGAGAAGGGCATACCCAAGTACGAAGTCGAGAGCTCTGGAGTCAAACTCATCGTTGACAAGAAGGTGGAAGGAGTTAGGCCCAAGACGGTTGCCGCGGTGGTTAAGGGACTTAGGTTTGATGATGCATCCATAAAACAAATAATTCAGCTTCAGGAGAAGATAACCCAGACTTACGGAAGGAACAGGAGTTTAGTTGCAATTGGTGTTTACGATTGGAACACCCTTGCACCTCCAATCAGGTATACCACAGTAAAGCCGGATGGCATAAAATTCACACCCTTGGATTTGGATGAGGAACTTACTCCCGGGGAGATCTTAGAGAAGCATCCCAAGGGCAGGGAATTTGGGCATTTGATAAACAAGTCCCCTGAGTACCCTCTAATGATAGATTCTAAGAACAAGGTACTGTCGGTGCCCCCGATTATAAACTCTGCTCTTACTGGCAAAGTATCTGAAGACACCACGGACGTGTTCATAGAGATAACCGGCCACGAAGTAGAGCGAATCTCTGTTGCTTTGAACGTGATGGCGGCCGCCTTTGCTGATAGAGGAGGGGCTCTGGGAAGCGTTGAAGTAGTCTATCATAATGGGGACATAGTCACACCGGACTTTGCACCAGGTGATATGAAACTAAACATTGAGGAATGCAATAAGATACTTGGCCTTGAGCTCTCGAGTAACGAAATGGTAGGTTTGTTGGGCCGGGCCAGATATGACGCGAAGGCAGGTGATGGTACCATAACTGCAGAATACCCTGGTTATCGAAGAGACATAATGCACCCTAGGGACGTTATGGAGGATATTGCCATAGCCTACGATGTCAATAAAATGAAACCTGCGCCCCCCCAGATCAATACCATTGGAAAGGTCGACGAGCGAGAGGAGTTCGCAGAGCTTGTAAGAGGCCTCATGATGGGCCTCGGTTTTCAAGAAGTGCTCACATTTTCTCTGACCAACAAGGACAACCTTTTCTCCAACATGAACCTTGCGGAGCGGGACGTATGCGAGATCGCAAACCCCGTAAGTTCCAACTGGACGGTGCTGCGCAATTGGCTCCTTCCCAGCATGATGGATTTTTTCGCCAGCAATCTCCACGTTGAGTATCCCCAAAGGATATACGAGGTGGGAGATGTCGTGGCTCTCGATAATGAATCAGAGACCAAGACCCGAAATGTGAAAAAGCTGGCCTGCGCCATAACCAACAGCGTCGTCAGCTATGAGGACATCGCATCGGTCATAGATGCCCTCCTCAGGAACATTGGATTAGAGTACCGCATGGTTAGAGTTGAGCACGATAGTTTCATCGAGGGACGAGCAACAGAGATCGTAATAAATGGTAAAAAGGCCGGCCTCATGGGCGAGATCCATCCAAAGGTGCTGAACGAATGGGGCATAGAAAAGCCCGTGGTTGCCTTTGAGCTGGCCCTGGCAGCTATGAGAGGGTGAGCTGCTCCATCCGCTGATTTATCATTTCTGCGAATCTCTCTGGGTTCTCTGCTGTTAAAACAAGCGTCTTGAATATGCCCTTCTTTTTATCGATCGCTACGGCCGACTTATGCATGCTCACGTAGGCGAGCCTTCGCATCCAGATTCTCAGGCCCCAACCCACATACCAGGGGATTTTGTCAATCACTCGAACTTCTGTGATTTCCCCATATGGAACCCTGTGGGTGAAAGGGAC
>CBDUVV010000137.1:0-3981 GCA_965370755.1 uncultured archaeon
AGGATTCTCTATCTTTGGCATATCTTCGATGTTTACGACGTAGCACTCCTTCCCCCCGTTTTGCAGGAAACCAGAAACAGCCCAAGCTACGTGTCCAGCCTTTTTGAAGCTTCCGAACTTCACAACGAACTGACCCCACCGCTTTATGTGAATTGGTTCGTATAGGGGACCCACTGGCGAACTTCCTAAAAAGACCGCTATATCACTCTTCAGACTATCTATTACTCTAACCGCCTTTCCTTCCTGAATCGCCTCTTCCACCATCTGAAATCACACCGTAGTTTATGCTGTTTATAAAAAAAATCATGCCTTGAGCATTCGTTTTATCTCTACTTTCCTCTTTTTATAAGACCTCAACATCCTCAGCTCATTACTTAAAAGTTCCCTCAATTCTTTGACTCCCGAGGGATTTTCTTCACTTTCTTGATCTATCATTGTTTTTAAGGCCGTTGCAAGGCGAAGCCGAATTCTAAGAGCCTTAGATATCCTTTTATACTCTTCTGCTACGCTATAGTTCACCTTCTCCTTCACCTTTGCTCCTGTCTCGTCTAGCTTAGTAAAGGCATCGAAGAGCCCGTCTATTTTTTCCTTAAGTTCTTTCTTTGATTTTGGCCTTATGATATAGTCAACCAACCTCTCTAAATCTCGTCTTTTCGCAAGCTCTTTAGAAATGGGCCTCTCGGTAAATACTGCTATTGGAATTTTGCTTTCCCTCAGCTCCCAATCATCATGGATCATTTTCAAAACATCCCAGCCGTCCTCCTCCTCGAGCTCGGTATCCATCAATAAGAGATCAACATCCTTCCCTTCCAGGGCTTTAATACATTCTTTCGTAGTTGTGGTTTCTACCACATTGTAGCCGCCCTTTTTTAGTACCTTAGCAGCCTTCCCCCGTGATTTATTGTTGGAATCAAGGAGCACTATCTTCGGCTTTATCTCCTCCTTTTCTTCGGGCTTTTCTTTTACTTCTTCGTCTTTCGGCAATGTCTCGATTTCATCCTTTTCAGTCATTGGCCCTCACTCCTGCTCCAATGTAAAATGCATCTTGCATTATCGCATCATATTCGTATATAAATATTAAGGAAGTATCGAACAAGTTTTTCAAAAGATATGTCCAGAAATTTGTAAGAAAAATTAGATACTTCTGAGCCTGCAGCATCTTTTGCAAATAGGCAGCAAGTTATGTTCTAACAGATTTTTTCTGAAATCCTTAAGCTCTTCGGCATCCCATATCTCTTCCAAGGGAATTTCCAAGAGGTTCCCGAAACTCTTCTTTATGGTGTGGCAGAAAATCAAGTTTCCCGTAGGATTCACCCTTGCAGCCAACAAATGCTTACATATCAATTTCTTCTGCTCTCTTATTCTTCCATTGTAGAATTCCTTCGCATCTATGTCTGCAGCCTTCGGGCCGAACCCAATTTTCATTCCCATCTCTGAAGATAGACGCTTGAGCCTCTCCTTAACTTCGATGAACTTATCAATTTGATACTCATAAGCATCCTTCACCTTGACCTGCGTTACGATAGGACAGTTGTTACTGCTTAAGAGCGTTTTCGACACCTGGATATCCTCAGGAGTGCTGTACATTTCCAGCTCCACCCTAAATTCCTCCGCGCTCAACTTCCTGGAAAGGGCCAAGAGTTTATCCAATTCCCCCATATTCTCGTCGAGGACCATGCTGTTAACTGAAACCGGTATGGCCTCGCTTGTTAGTTTTATCGCTTCGATGGTCTTTTCAAATGCATGCTTTAGACCCCTTATCCGATCATGGGTCCTAGATAGTCCATCAAGTGAGAAACCAACCCTTGTTATATTATCGTATTTCGATAGTTTGGCTACCTTATCCTTTGTGAGGAGGGTCCCATTTGTATTCAAGCTGACTTTCTTCCCACCCAAGTAATCCAATATCTCGAATATATCCTTACGGAGAAATACCTCGCCACCAGTGAGATGTACTTTTTCTATTCCCCCGAGGTTATCAATAACTCTTTTTAATTCCTCCGTATTCAGCTCCTCAGAGACACCTTTGTCCCTAAAACACATCTGGCATTTCAGGTTACACCTCATAGTGAGCTCCAGGGTTGCTCTAGATGGAAGGGGAACTTTACCGGTCTCCAGGACCTCCCTTCTCACACCATCAAAATGACGGCTCCATTTAAGTCGATTATCCTGTTCGGAAACCTGCTCCTGGACTGTGTATAGTTTATCCACTCCTAACTCACCTTGGCATAAGTCTTCTAATGGCTTATAAAAATATATTGCTTATCGTATTATTCTTATTTAATAGGCGGTCGCATCTTCCCTAGTTTTGAATTATGTTACATGAAACTCAACGGATTAGACGCCCAGCGGGATGAACGCAATTCATTCCTTTGGAAAAGAGACACCCAGTTTCTCAACCTCGCCCATTTCTATGGTACCTGCCCCTTCGCCAAAAGTTATGTCTTTGATTTGGTAAATACCATTCTCATCTCTGATTAACACCGCGTAGGTGTCCATATGCCTACCCAACGTTTTGTAAAGGACATCGATCTCCAAGCTTAATCCCTCATCTTTAGCTGTAAAGATGGCGACGCTTCCGACACTGCTCTCCATAAGATCCGATGGGAAGAAGTGCATGGAGGGTATTGTTATGTTTCTTCCTATTTCCTGAGGTTGGAGGCTACCGCGGGGTAATTCCTGTATCTGAATCACTCCCCCAGGATAATCGAATCCCCCTTCATTGTAAATATCTACGAAATGTTGAAAACCGAATTGAATGTAGTCAGCTATCCCATCTTCATCTATATCGTAGCCCGGTAAACCCCCTCCTTTGACCTCAATTGCTCCGAGGTCGCCTGGGACTACCGCCGATGTCACTCCCTGGTTTTGATCGATTTGGTTGGTTTCAATACAACCCAAGACTAGGATACCAAGAACAAAAAACAAGATTATTTTAACTTTCATTGTTCGTCCTACCACCTGGATTTGGGATTTATTTATATCTCTCTACTTAATATCTCTCATGGCCAAGAGTATCAAGCTTATACTACCTTTACTGCTTATCCTCGTTTTCCTGGTGATGGGTTACTCCCAATTCACCATGCAAAGAGATGATTTTCTGAAAAAAATAGACGGCGTACATTTTGAATTCGACGAAACCGTGATGGGGGACTCAGGGATCCTAGAGCCAACGATAAGAGGTTACTCAGATGCTACGATGATAACCATACCCCTCCGTATTGATAATACCAAAAATGAAGAGATCCCACTGGAGAAAGTGATATTTAAGATTTATATCGTTGGAAGCCCCCTCGAAGAAAGGGTTGTAGAAGACTTGAATATACCTCCAAAGGGAAGTAAGGCTGTAACCTTGGATGATGTAAAAATTTCGGCCGAAAAATTCGATGATATCCTCCTTGGGGCGAATGCTGATGTCGACCATCCGGAAGATGCCACCCTTCAACTTGCAGTGGAGGTCTACATCTTTTATCCCATAGAATTAGGGCTCTTTAGGACGAATCGGTTTAACATCCAGCATCTACGGCTCGAAGGTGACATATACGTACGTTCCATATTCGGAGGGCGAACCAAAGAAGAAGCAGCGATGGAATTTTTTTAGACTTAGCTATTCCATGAAAGCTTTCCAGAGATTCGGTTTATTGTGAAACTAAATTTCGCATCTTCTCCGAGGAGGACGCCTTCTCCCTCCACTGTAAATACCGGTATCGCTCTGGGTGTGCTTTCTACCTCTGCTTTCTGGAAGCTCATCTTGACGCTGTAAAAGCCTTTATCTCGTAAAAACTTCTGTGATAGATGCTCTGCATCCTCCGCCCCCATAAGCCTCTTATTCATCTCTTTGAATTCCAATTCAAGCCATTTAGTGTATTCCTCATACTCTACCTCTCTGCCCGGTGCTATCTTTGTCTTGCCGTATTTCAGGATTGACTCTATAAGCTCGAGTTCCAGTCTCACGTATTTTCTGGGTCTGGGCAAAGGTGT
>CBDUVV010000138.1:0-3978 GCA_965370755.1 uncultured archaeon
CTAGTGGTTATGACGTCTCCTTGACATGGAGGAGGTCCTGGGTTCGAATCCCAGCGGGCCCATGAGAAAAACCATCATTGATGGCGCCTACCTATATTTATGAATATTTCAGGGAAAATAATAAGAGAGGAGTCATCGAATTAATCGATGAAGCGCGGCCTTGGTCCAGCTGGTTAAGACACAAGCTTGCCAAGCTTGTTACGCGGGTTCAAATCCCGCAGGCCGCATCACTTAAGATTAAATTTTAATAGTAGACATTCGAAATCCATCATTGCATAGCTCATTGCTGGGAGTGTATATCGGTTGGTAAGAGGCTGCATTAATGGACGTGAATCCATGATGGGATATAAGACGGTTCTTTTCGTTGGCTCTGGCATTGGCTGCAGGAGCACTATGGCTGCTTCCTTGCTTGATAAGACCCTAAATGAGGAACATAGCGGAGATGCACCTCAAGTCGTCATAAATTCAACGGGTATCGACCTTGACTTAAATAGGGAAATAAATACATTCGCAAGGTTTGTCATGGAGGAAAATAAGGTGGATTTAACCACCCATGATGCAATCTCCTTGACCGACGAAGTCGTAGCCGAGCACGACTTGTTATTGGCTATGGATGAAAAAGTCAAGGAGGAGCTGACTCTAAAGTTTCCAACCGCAGGGAATAAAGTTCATACCGTGAAGGAATTCTCGGGTCTACCCGAAGGGAAAGGGATACCAGACCCAAATGGGATGGGCCTAGAAGTTTACTACGACTGTGCGCTTTACCTCAAAGTCTGCATGGAGCGCATCTTAGAAAAGCATTTCAAAGCTTAAGAATTTAAACAACGTTTATAAACCCTAAGACGCCAATGTCAGGAGATTATAAATGTATTCCGCCCGCCAAAGAAGCTCTTGAGGGAAGTAAACGTCTCTATTGGATGCTCTTACGGTTCCATTAAACTCGCCCAAGATATCTCAAATTGTGGGTAACTTTTTTCACGAAAAGATATCCCAATAGCGTATCTTCGAACGCAGGCGCGGAGCTTAAAGGTGTATGAATGGTAAATTATAAGTCAATAGCAAATGAACGGATTGACATCTTGATGGAGAAGGCATTTGAGGTCTTCTACGAGGACAAAACGCGGGCAAACAGATACGTGGAACTGGCGAGACGTATCGCGACCCGTCATGCCATGCGTTTTCCCAAGAGATGGAAGCGTAGCATCTGCCAAGGATGTGGCTCTCTTATGATCCCAGGGTCTAATTGCAGGGTACGGACTCGGGAAGGCCGAGTTATATCCACATGTTTGGAATGCATGTATGTCTCAAAATTCCCTTTTACGAAAGAGATTAAAGCTAGACGAACACAAAAAAAGAATAAAATAGTTAAAGATGTTAAAGATGGAGATGTGGTTTAATGACAACTGTTTTCGATGTGCCGGCTGATAATTTGATCAAAGAGCTAGCCAAGGTATTAAAGGAAGAAAAAAAGGTAACGGTCCCGGAGTGGGGCCCCTTCGTTAAATCTGGGGGAGATAGGGAGAAAAAACCCGACGACAGAGACTGGTGGTACACAAGGAGCGCTTCTTTACTGAGAAAAATACACATCCACGGCCCTACGGGAATCCATGAACTACAGAAATTTTACGGTGGTAAGAAGAACCGAGGCTATAAACCGGAACGGCGAAGCGGTGCAAGCGGGGCGGTTATTAGGAACATTTTACAGCAACTTGAGAAGGCGGGTTTGATCGAGAAGACCAAGGAAGGGCGGAAAACAAGCCCAAAGGGGGTATCCCTCCTGGATAAGATTTCGAATAAGATCCAAAAGGCAAGCTGAAGAAATGGATGACCTAGAGGAACTGAAGAAAAAAAAATTGCTAGAACTCCAGCAGAGACTGCAGGAGGAAAAACTGCAAGAGGAGCATGGCAGACAAATAGAGCTACAAAAGAAGACAATCTTGATAGAGGTCTTGACACCCGAGGCAAGAAGCCGGCTCGGGAATATAAAGACGGCTAAACCGGAGTTCGCAGCGCAGGTAGAAGCTCTCTTCATCCAGCTTGCACAGTCAGGCCAGTTGAAACAGAAGATCACTGACGCCCAACTGAAACAAATGCTTGCTAAGATATCTGGAAAGAAGAAAGAAATAAGGATCAGGCGAATGTGATGGCACCGGCAAAAGCCACCTACGACCAAATCCTTATAAATAATCGTGTACTTCTAACATAAGATTCTGAAGGAGGTTCGAGAAACGTCCAAGGTTGAACTACCGAGAAAATTGAGGATGGCGAAGGCCATGAAACAGAATAGACCCGTGCCCATCTGGGCCGTGGCTAAGACCTTGGGCAGGTTGAGGACCCATCCCAAGAGGCGATTTTGGAGGCGAAGCACCCTCAAAGTGTAGGAGGAACCCTAATGGCTGATATCTATGTGATAAACATTCGAGACGCCTTAAGGGCCCCCCGGCGGAAGAGGGCGGCCAAGGCAATTGCCTATATACGTTCCTTTATGGAAAAGATTGTGAAAGATGCGGACGTGATGATAGATCCTAGCCTCAACAAAAAAATTTGGGAGCGGGGAATAGAAAATGTGCCTTCTAAGGTGAAAGTTAAGGTCGAGGATCAAGAAGATGGAAGCGTCCTCGTGACCCCCGCTTAGAGTAAACGTTTTGTTAAAGGCTAGAGAGCGCGATGATTGTACTTAGTTCATATAATAGAAATCCCAACGTAGGAGTGGTCGGTAGAGCTAACGACTCCTTACTTTTGCTTCCATCAAACTGCCCTAAGAGGTTCTCAGCAAAAGCCGCCGATGCCCTCCAAGCGAAGGTTTTAAGGACCCGCATCTGCGGTACCTCTCTCATCGGCTCCATGGTGGCGATGAACAACAACGGCATACTATTACCAAAAAACATCTACGGTTCAGAAAGACGCAAGATTGAGGAGCTAGAATTGAACGTGGCAGTGATCGAGGACAAATATACTGCATTGGGTAACCTCGTTTTGCTCAACGACTACGGTGCCATAGTCAGCAGTGCATTTTCTAATAAAGCGGTAAAAGTCATGGAGAACACCTTAGATTGTGAGGTCGAGAAAGGCGAACTCGCCGGGTTTAGGACCGTTGGGAGTCTAGGAATCGCCACCAACAAAGGCGCCCTCATTCACCCCCTAGTCGAAGAGGAAAAGTTAAAATGGGTGGAAGAGATACTGCATGTCGATGTCGATGTTGGCACGGTGAACCGTGGCATAGGATTCGTAAGGGCCGGCATGATAGCAAATTCCAATGGCGTAGTCGTGGGCAAAGAGACCACCGGTCCAGAGCTTGCACGGATTGAAGATTCACTGGGCCTATTGAGGTGAACAAGATGGTTAAAGTATTTTCAATTAAAGGAACGTTCCAGATGGGTGACCGGATGCAGCCTTTCACGAAGGAATGCAGGGCATTGAACGAAAAATCCGCCCTAGAGTTCGTCTACTCGGACCTTGGAAGCAAGCATAGGACTCCGCGGAACAAGATCAAAATCAGTGAGATAAAGGAACTAAAGCCTGAGGAAGTCCCGAAAGATTGATGGGAAATCTAAGGAGCATATAGAACTATCATGAGCGCTAAGAAATCTGTTGCAAAGAAGGCACAGAAAGGCACGGCAACTGTGGAGAGTATTCTAGCCGAATACGAAGGGCTCAGGGCTCAGACCGAAGTTTTAAGGGAGAGCCTTAATCTGATAAACTCCAGCCTTGGGGAACTGAACGTTGTCAGGGATAGCCTCGGCAAAATGGGGGAGATGCCTGAGGATAATGAGATCCTTGTTCCCATGGGAGCGGATTCTTTCACAAAGGCGAAAATAACAGATAGAGAGAAGGTGATCGTGGGCATTGGCTCCAACGTGGCCGTGGGCAAAAGCATATCCGAAGCCCTGGAGGACCTTGAAAAAAGGGTCAAAGAGTTGGAAAAACTTAGGGACGAGAGGACCTCAGACCTCCAGCAATCGGCGAAGAAGATGGAGG
>CBDUVV010000139.1:0-3968 GCA_965370755.1 uncultured archaeon
CACGACCCGCTACTTTGTCGATTTCAGCGAATAATTGGCGTGTGACCTCGGCGGGAGCCCATTTTCCGTCTTCGGATGCCACCTCCCTTCTGGGTGCGAGCTCCTCGATGTCGCCAATGAACAATACGCAGGGAGCGAGTTCTACGGCCGTATCAAAGAGTATCTGTATCGTCCCTTCGTGCTTCAAAAGCTCCGCTGCCTTCGAAGATATATAGTTTGATCCCGCGCTCTTTCCAGAGGCCTCGGCAAGAGAGTTGTAGCCGCTGTTTGACGGTCCCCAAATGAGGACGCCAGCGTGGGGCTTTATTCCAGCTTTTTTGAAGGATTGGGGATGTTTTAAGGGCAGAGAAACCATCTCTTCCAGTCGTTCCTTTAGCTCGGAAAATCCCGCTATATCATCCCAGGAAAGCTGGGGTTGCTTCACCTTGAAATGTTCACCAGGCTCCAGTACCTCGCACATCCAAATCAACTCGTCATACTAACATTAACCATATTTTCTGGCGGCATCCACCATGGCATGGAGGTTCTCGAAGGGAGTTCCGGAGTGCAGGCCGCAACTACTCGAGATTATGTACCCCCTTCTACCGGCGCCATCAATGCCTTCCTTAATCTTCGCCTCAATATCCATCTTGTTCCCCTTGAATATTAATCCAACGGATACGTTGCCAAACAATGCAACCCTGTTATTGGTCTTCTTACGGGCATCTGCGAGAGAGACACTCTCGTCTATGCTCAAGCACTTCGCTCCCGTGTTCGCCAGGTCCTCCAATATCTCAGAGGTATCCCCGCATATATGGACGATAACATCCCCTCCGTACTTTGCCAATGCCGTACACACCTTTTTCTCGTATGGATAAGCGAATTCGCGGTAATGCTTGGCCGAAATAACTTGGCATGCCGCAGACGGATCTTCCATCATTATACCATGGGTCCCAGCATCGATCTGCCTCTTCCCTACCTCTATAGCAACTTCGCTCATAAAATCTAGAAGCCTATGGGCCTCATCGGGTCTTGTTACCAGGTCAAGCATGAAGCTCTCCATCCCCTTCATCCACTCCGCGGCGTAGTGAAAAGGTGCTGGCACCTTGCTACACACATACACTTCTTCCTTCGTGCGCTTCAACAGCTGGATCAATGGAGCCAGTCTTTCTTCCGTTACTTCAGGTACCTCTAGTTCATCTAAAGCGGAATAGTCATTGAGACCTGGCTCCACCACGGCTGGACCTCCCTCTATAGGTATCTTAAGCTTCGGGCCGAGCTCGGTAGGGAGTACTACGTATCCCTCGGTGACCTTCATGGCCTTCCTCTCCTCTTCTGTAACACCTTGGATGGGCTGGTGGTTGAATATCCAGTCGTAGCCGTATTTCTCCAGCGCCTTGAGCTGGCCCTTCACATAGAGCTCGTTGTTGGTCACGTATTCCCAAGGCTTCACTCCCAAAACTTTGGAGGCGTGGGGAACGTTTACCATAGGCGCTATGGGCACCATGTCAGGCTCACCCAAATTCATGGCCGTATCAAACCGCTCCCTAGAGTTCACTTAATTCACCCCTATCGAAAAGCCTATGCACTCGCATGCTTTTCTCTCATGGCTTCGATAATCTCCTCGAATAATCGTATAGCTTTACTTGCGTCGCTAGCGTACCCATTGGCTCCTATCTTTTTCGCGTAGGCATCCGAGGCGGCGGCTCCGCCCACCACGAATTTAATATCGTCGATGTCCAGACGCTCAAACTCCTTCATCACATCATGCATACGCTCAACCGTGGTCGACATCATGGCTGAGAGGGCCACCACATCAGGCTTCAATTCCTGTACTTTTTCTGCGAAGATATGAGCTGGCACATCCCTCCCAAGGTTGTGAACCTCGAAGCCAGCTCCCTCAAGGAACATGGCCACCAAGTTCTTGCCTATATCATGGACGTCTCCCTCGACTGAGCCTATCAGGATCTTTCCCTTGTTCCGGTTTCCAGTGGCGAACAGCATAGGCCGGAGCAATTCGAGGCCCTTCTGCATGGTGTGAGCCGACAAGAGGACCTCGGGCACAAAGTATTCCTTACTCTCGAATTTATCTCCCACTTCCTCCATCCCAAAAATGAGGGCTTTGAGAACCTCCTCGGGGTCCCTTTTCTTAAGGGCGTTTTTTACCAAGGCTCCGATATCATTGATCTCGCCATTGACAATGGCTTCTTCTATCGATGCATCGCCCTTAGTTTCCATGAACGGTCCTCACCATGGCCTTGATGTTCTTCTCGTTGGCATTAGCTGGAACGACACACCCGGAACTCAGCACTACCCCGGTCTTGAGGGCAACAGCCTTCTTGGAAGCCTCTTCGACCTCGTTGGGACTCCCATCCACCAAGAGAGATGCTGGCACATTCCCCCACACTGGAATTCGTCTGTGGACCTCCGCAATATCCATTACTTCGTCCACGCTTATGCAATTCGCGCCTGTAGTTGTCATATCGTCGAGGATATTATTGACGTCCCCGCATATATGCAGTATGACGGGCGCGTCTATCTCTCTGATGAACTCCTTCTCATACGGCAGCGCATATTTCCTGTAATCATTAGGAGATATCACGGTGCTTGAGGCAGTGGGGTCCTCGACATAAACAGCATCGACACCAGCTTTCACCTGGGCTTGGGCGTACTGAACACAGTAGTCCTTGGCGAAGTCCAATATCCTCAGCGCCGCCTCTTCGTCGGTCTTCAAGAGCATGAGAAAAGCTTCGAGATCGTACAAGAACGTAGAAGCAAGGGTGAAAGGACATCGCATGTTGCCGCTTACGAATCCATCTTCCTCTTTCATGAGCCTTATTGGTTCTAAGCGTTCCTCGTTAAGAGGGTCGGGTATATCCAGTTTCTCAACATCGCCTGATGTTGAAAGGGCGGGCTTGATCATCTGTGGTTGCCCCTTATTTGTTATTTTATATTTCACTCCAACTTCCAGGGTCAAGATGGCGTAATCCTCGTTGTAGACAACTCCTTCACTTTCTGCTTTGGTCACGCCGCCGAAGAACTGATGCGCCCACACCCAATCGTAGCCGTAATATCGTTTCGCATTGAGCTGGGCTTCGGCGTATTTGTCGTTATGGAGTATGTATTCAAGGGGCTTCAAACCAGCTATTTTTGAGGCATGCCCGAGGTTTATTAGGGGTGCGACTGGAACGCGTTGAGTGGCCTTTCCCATGATTGCGTCCAGAACCAACATGGCCAAACCTATGTGAAAGGATATATAAAATTTTAGTTACATAACCAGCACCATGTTTGAGGAGTTCCGTGACCAAGCGAAGGCTTTGTTGGCTAAAACTCTAGCCGAAAAAGGCGTTGAGGTGAAGGAGCCGGCCTTTGAGGAACCACCCCAAGATTACGGCGATCTTGCGACTGCTTTATGCTTTGATCTAGCTCCTAAGCTAAAGAAGTCCCCTAAAGAAATAGCGGAGGCTACAGTCCAGAAGATGGATCTTTCCAAAGCCCCTTTAATATCAGCAGTGAAGGCGGATAAGGGCTACATCAATTTCTTTTTAGACTATCAAAAGTTCTCAAGAGAGCTGCTAATCAGGATCGTATCCATGGGCGAGGATTATGGCCGCGATGGAAATGAGGGAAAAATTATCCTCGAACACACCTCAGCCAACCCCAACGGCCCCTTGCACATTGGCCATGGACGGAATACGATCATCGGTGACTGCTTAGCCAGGATACTACGCTTTTCGGGTTATGACGTTGAGACCCAATTCTACGTTAACGACATGGGCAAGCAGATGGCTCTGGTGGTCTTCGGCCTCAGAAAGATAGAGCGTGATGAATCGAAGAAGAAGGACCATGCCATCGCTGCTGTCTACGGCAAGGCCAATAAGATTGTAGAAGAAGACCCCTCTCTCGGCGAAGAGCTATCCAAATTAATGCGAGGATACGAGGCTGGCGATGAAGAAATTGCATCCGAATTTAAGAATGCTGTGGGGTAC
>CBDUVV010000140.1:0-3918 GCA_965370755.1 uncultured archaeon
GGAAAAATTTTATTTAAGTGATAACCAGCTAACGGAACTGCCCATACAAATTGGGGAGCTAAAAAGTTTAAAAATGATTAGCTTGAGTGGGAACCAATTTTCATCAGTCGAGCTGGAGATAATTACGAAGTTGCTTCATCGTTTCGAAGTTAGTCTTTAAACTTGCCTTGAGAAAGTAAACGCCTCAGTGCTCATAGGGCTCATCACTATTCAGATCGCCCATCACTCATCATCGGCGAATATAACTTATCATCTACGATATAAATAACCTCCTGGATAATTTTTATTTAGATAGATTTTAAAAGAGAGCATCCAAATTAAGAACGATATTTATGCGCTCGTAGCCAAGCCTGGATATGGCGACAGCCTCCTAAGCTGTAGGTCGGGGGTTCGAATCCCCCCGGGCGCGTTTTCTCTATAATAATGTTCCCTCTTCATCTATCTCCCCCCGTCTTATTCTCGTTGACGATATGAATTTTCCATCTTGGGCCAACACCATTTCTACGATGTTAGACCTTAGATCTGCCATATTCCTCTCTCCCCTGATTCGATTAATCTCTTTCACTTCAGGTTCTGTGTCCTTACTAACAACGATAGCATCAATTTTTGGATCAGAGATTGTGGGGCCGTATGGGTCGTTCAATACTACTAGGTCGTATTCGAAGTCGGATAAAAACTTCTCCAACTTTTCAATTCGCACTGGAAGAGGCTCAGCTTCTTTTTGAAGCATCTCATCACTGGTGATGCCCACAAGAACTTCCTCACCAATTTCGAATGCCCTGCGGAGAATGGCCTTGTGCCCCTTATGTAGGTGGTCGAAAGTGCCGCCTACTGCGACCTTTTTGAACATCTAAGAAAGTGATATATTTCAAAGGGATAAAAGTATACCCATGCCACGAAAGCTGGAATCGGTTCTAAAGAGATTAAAAAAGCGAGGGCTTGGATGCGGGATAGTGCTGAAGCCTGAGAATATATTCTACCTCACTGGTTATTACCCTTCATCATCTTCGGCTCTGGTAGTGACTGATAAACCCGTTCTTCTTGTCTCCAAGATGGATAAGAACTTGGTATCCGATGTCACTGTAGAGCATAAGATTGCGGACCGATTTAGTAAAGAGTTCAAAAAGCTTCCTTATAAGAGAATAGCAATAGAAAAAAACTTCGTATCAGTAAAATTCGTGGAAAAAAACCTGAAAAATAAAAAAATCTATGATTTGAATTTCTTGGATGAAATGAGGATGATAAAAGACAAAAACGAGATAAAAAGGATAGAAAAGGCCGTTAAAGTCACTGAAGAAGCCTTCGGAACCATCGAATTTGATAAAACTGAGGTCTATGCGGCCGCTTCCCTAGAGCACCACATTAGGAAGAATGGCCAACTTGCCTTCGATGCCATTGTAGCCAGTGGCATTAATTCCGCCGTACCGCATCACACCCCAGAAGACAAACCAGTTTCGATGCCAGTAATAGTGGATGCCGGAGCCCGCGTGGAACACTACAATGCAGACATGACAAGGACTTTCTTATCCCCAGTAAATGATGAAGAGGTCCAAGGAATGTACGATGCCGTCAAAGAAGCTCAATTGGCCGGTATAAGAGAATGCTATCATGGAAATGAGATCAAAAGGGTCGACATCGCCGTACGGGCCGTGCTCAGAGAGTACGGATTTGAGAAAGATTTTTTACATTCCTCAGGCCATGGCATAGGACTATCGGTGCACGAAGAACCTCGGCTTTCGAGGGACGCGAGAGATAAATTTCAGAAGGGAATGGTAGTAACCGTTGAACCTGGCGTTTACCGGAAATTTGGGGTTAGGATTGAAGACATGGTATTAGTGGACAAGAAGCCAAAGGTGCTGACGAAGCTTGAGAAATAAAAAGGTGCGATTCATGAAGTTCGCTTTTATTGACCCGAGTTTTTCTGGAATCAGCGGTGATATGTTGTTGGGCGCATTGCTGGACCTCCAAGGAGGAGAAGATCGGATACAACGAGTCGCAGATGTGATAAGAGAAGAGCTGGATTGTACTCTAGATATAGGTCTCAAGAAAAAAGGAGACGTATATTCTTCCATCCAAGTTGAACTACGAATAGAGGGCGGTAAGAAGTACGACCTAGAGGAAACTGTTCAAAAATTAATAAGTAAGCTAGAATTAGGCGAAGCTGCTTCATCCTTCTGTAAATCTGTGGCAAAGACCATAGTCGATGCAGAGCGAGCTGTCCACAAGAGCGAAAAGGTAGAACTCCACGAATTGGGCTCGCCAGATACCCTGCTGGACATCCTAGGAGTGGCCGTGTTGGGCGAAGAACTCGGATTATTCGAGGATGTAGCTGTATATTCCGCAGCAATCAATGTTGGAAGTGGGCAAGTGGACTCAGCTCATGGCCGACTGCCAGTTCCTGCTCCGGTGACATTAGAGATACTTAAAAAATATAAGGCGCCCTTCTTCTTCGGTGCCGAGGGCGAACTGGCAACTCCAACGGGTGTGACGCTGCTGGTAAATCTCGCAAAATTCGCTTCAACACCTCCTGCCAAGGTGGTAGCATCAGGAGCGGGTTCTGGAACATTTAAGGGAAAAGAGGACAACATCTTGCGCATCCTTATGTGCGAAGCGTCCGATTTGCCAAAGGGCTCAGTATCGGTATTGGAGACGAGCGTGGACGATGTCTCCGGGGAGGTTTTGGGCTACACCCTTGAAAGGTTGTATGAACAGGGCGCAATGGACGTCCAAATCATCCCTTCCACTACCAAGAAAAATCGTCCGGGTTATATCATCAAGGTAATCTGTGGGGTAGGAACGGAAGAAGATATAGCTGATATCCTCATATCTGAGACCGGCACCCTCGGAATACGTATAAGCACCTCTCACAAGCGATTTCAAGTGGAGCGAAAGATAAAGAGTGTTAAAATATCTCTCCCGGGGTACGAGGGTGAAGCAAAGGTGAAGATAGCTCAAATTGGGGACGGGAAGGTCAATCTGAAGGGTGAATATGAGGACGCCCGCCGGATAGCCAAAGTCACCGGTCTCTCGCTGCGTAGGGTGCTTAGAGAGATTGAAGAGCAAGCTCGGGCTAATCTCTGAAGCGCGCGGCCCGGTTAGCTATAAGAGCGGCGATGACCCCTGCACCAACACCGTTGTCTATGTTGACAGTGGCAAGTCCAGGGGCACAGCTCTGCAACATGGAAAGAAGGGCTGCTTCGCCCTTGCCACCGATCCCGTAACCAGTGGATATGGGAAGGCCTATCACGGGGACGTCTATGAGTCCAGCCACCACGCTAGGGAGTGCTCCCTCCATACCAGCGGCCACAACGACTGCGTCCACATCACCCGCTACGATTTTCTTCACAGCGGGTATTAACCTGTGTATGCCGGCGACCCCCACATCGTAGAACGCATGGACCGCGCAACCCATCTCCTCAGCTATGATTCTGGCCTCCTCTGCACGAGGCACATCGGAGGTCCCAGCGCACAGGATGGCAATTTTCCCCCCCGTCTTTTCTGGTGAATGACCCTTTTTCCTTAAAACTGCGATACCTGCCCGCTCCACCTTCTCAATTGTCCATTCTTTAGACGATCCTTGGGAGAGGTAGTCCATTTTATCGACATTCAACCGAGAGACGATGCAGCTTCCCCTTCTTTCGACGACTTCTTTCACTAGGGCTAAAATCTCATCGTTGCTCTTACTTTCACCGAAGATCACCTCCGGAGCTCCAGTTCTGTGTTCCCTATGGATGTCCAAATTGCCCCAGTCGGATATCTTAACATAATCGAATAACTTAAGCTCCTTCTCAGCATCGTCGAGAGAAATCTTTCCCTCCTTGTAGTCCTTCAAAATACGCTTAGTTCCCACGTTGAATAATATGCCGTGTTGTTTAATAAGTTTTTAGAAAAAAATGAGCGATGTGTAGCTGGCAGCGG
>CBDUVV010000141.1:0-3887 GCA_965370755.1 uncultured archaeon
GAGTAGCACGTCCTTCTGACTGGACCTTAGCACCACCACATTCGTCATAAGTCCAACTCTTTTTGATTTCGAATAAAAAGGTTTTCACTACCGAACGAGTTCAAGGAAGTGCTTGGCCTTCTCAGATATCTTTATGTTTTTGATCTCGTCTAGGCCCTCCAGCTTCTCCTCTGGTATGGCGTCCCTCCTCCCCAATCTTATTATCACCTTCAAGACCTCCTCGAGCTCCCACCTCTCGGCCGCCACAACAGACGCAGCAATAAGTAGCTCCAGTTCAGAATCAAGATAGAGGGCTATGCCGCCCACCGCCCTGCTTGAGGTGACCTTGAGATAATCCTGGAGGATCTCCTCGAGCTCGAACTTTCTATACACGATGCTGTTGGCGCCTTTAACGCTGATTATGCTCTCGTCTATGAACTTGGCGACGGCCGCAACTATGTCTTCGGCCTCAAGGATGTTCAAAGCCCCCTCAAGTTGCTCGAAGTCCGGGATTGGCTGTAGGCCCGGGAAGATGCTCGCGTATCGCCTCTCGCGGTAAGGCTTAATGAGCAGGAACTTGAATATATCCCAGGCGAACAGGGCCCGGGGTATCTTTATGAGCATCTCTTTTCTGAGTTTCCTCCGGTACTCGATGCTCTTCTCAAGCTCGGGGAGCAGATCCCCGAATTTGTCCATTAGGCCCATCTTTTTGAGCTCCTCTTCGAACTCATATATCGCCTCCCTACGCTCCTCGGCGGCCCGAGTGTCGATGGCGAAGGCAGAAGGCGCCGTGGCGTACATCCTCGGCTCCAATCGCTCCCTGATTCTCTCGTATTCCCTGAGCTTCCCGACATCAACCTCCTTTTCGAGGAGGTATTCCAGCATGCTTTCCCTGCGCTCCTTCAAAATTTTGGTATAGGCTATAGCAAGGGACTGCCGGTTGTAGCGGCCGCTCACCAAAATGCTTCTCTCATGGTGGTACCTGATGTTTTCAACCGCTATCTTGCCGTACCTTTTCTTAAGTATCCCCTCGTAGTCCAGCTTGGCCTTCCTCTTGATTTCCACCTGCTCCTTCTTCCGGGTCCACCGGCCGTTATCCTTAACTCTGAAGGTCACAGTGGCGGACTTTATCTTGCCCCTCTTCTTTTCCCGGAGGACCTCTATGAGTTCACGGTAGGCCATCCGTTCCGTGAAGGTGAACTTGGATATCTCGAGGGTTGACTCCCCGCCGTAGGGGAGGTGGGGGAGTATCTCCATCCTGTAGATCCCGAGATCATTGGCCTTAAGCGCAACGTCTTGGGACCCGCACTTGGGGCACTTGAGTTTATTGGAAATTATGAGCCTGGAGGCATCCTTGCCCCTGGTTATGCGGCTACAGGTGCATTCCAGGGCCGTGAACTCCTCTATATGGCCCACGGCTATGTTGTGGCTGGCTATGGCAGACTTCGTCCTCTCGAAGGTCCCCTTCTTGAAGGATGCGTTGGCCCTGAAGAACATCTTATATCTGGCGACATCCCTCTGATCGTCCACATCATCTCTTCCATAGGCCTGTTTGCCTCCCATGGCGCCGTACTTGCTCGTGCCCAGGGCGAAATAGGGTGAGTCAAAGCCCCGCTGCTCCATCTCCTCCTTAAAGGCCTTGAGCTCTGCGAGGTTATCGTTTAGCTGGGAATAAATCACCCGAAAATAGTCGATATCTTTACTCAGTTTCTCGAGGTCCATCCTTCGGAGATCGTCTGATATACCGTCGAGGAAACCCACTACTTGATTCAACAATGGGGATGTATCTGCCATGTCCTCCACCCTAGTGTAAAGGCGATTTTCACATCTCTAACAAGGTTAAATATATCTAAATTCCTTAAAAAACTTTTCCCTCGTTATGTTTTCCAAAGCCCCATCTTTTTCTCCTTAATAGTCCTGGTCTTCTTCTGGAGAACCTTATATGCGACGCCGTGAGGAACCCCGCGGGCGATCATAAGAATAACTTCTGTCGCTACAGCGACTTCTTCTACTTCCCCTACCAGAGCAACGGTCTTCCCATAGATGGAGACGTACACACCTGTCGAACCTTCGATGTATCTTCTGGTCTTGCCCCCACTTCCGATCAACCGGGCCTTCTGCCGGGATATTGTCTTGGACGATCTCCCCACGATTTCTGTTAGATCAATAAGTTCCAAAACGTAGTCGTCGCTGCAGAGCTTCATAGCCTTCTCCGGGTTTATGCCACGCCCAATGGCCTTTATGACGTCCCGTGCTTTCCATTCGGCGAGGACATCACCTCCCGCATTCTCAACGACGACGACACCATCATCCGCGTTTACGCCCAATTTGACGCCCAGCCTCTTTTGGAGCTCCGCTTTGACAGAACCGCGCTTTCCTATGAAGATTGCAACTCTGTCCTTGGGTATCCTAATGTACTCCATCCTCGCACCTCGTAACCCTATCAAAAACTTCGGAATAATCTAGATCCAAATACTTGCCGAAAAACCTAACTATGTTCGCAACATCCCTCTTCAAATATTCCTCGGCCCGGGGATGTTCCCTCACCACCGCCTGGGACATATCGATTATCACCGGCTTATCTCCCTTCATCAGTATATTGTACTCGCTAAGGTCGCTGTGAACCAGATTGGCGCGGCAGTAGAGGCGGTTCATGGCTTTCAAAGTATCCTTAAAAGCCGCCTCGGGGTCCTCGATGACTGCGTCCTTTAGCATGGGATACGACCTCTTATCTTTCCCTATGAACTCCATGACGATCACGTTGTTCTTAAATCCGATAGGCCTGGGAGCCGGAACACCCGCCTTCGTTGCCCTGGTGAGATTTTTGAACTCTTTTTGGACCCACATGAATACGACGCTACGCTTATTCTTCCGTATACCCCGAAAACGGGGGTCGCCGTCGAGATAACGAAGCATGTTCCTGTAGTCGCTCGTGGTTATCCTGTGAATTTTCACTGCCAAAGACTTACCCTTGGCCTCGGCTAGAAATACGCTGGACTCCTTGCCCGTCTTAATCTCTCCTCCGAGCGTATCTATGGTGCCCTTGTTCGCCAGGTAGTAAAGCGTCAAAAGAGTGCTCTTGTCGAATACATCGCTAGCGACCTTTTGGTCGTCAAGGCCCTTTACCTTCTTTCTGGCCTCGTCAACCTTAGCATCGAGTTCTTCCAGCTTCAATTAAATTACACCCTGGTTGATGAGCCGCTCAACCTGGGGTTTCGTGTATCGCCAAACTATGTCAGCCTTTTCATCGCTTTGGACGGTCCAGGGCTTGACTATGACCACGTCCCCCACCTTTATCCATATCCTACGTTTGATTTTCCCAGGAATGCGGCAGACCCGTATCTTGTCGTCCTTGCATCGAACCACCATCCTGCTCCCCCCGCTCATCTGCTCCACGACGCCCAGCACCTCGTTTTCCTTGGGCAACCTAAGTCTGCGAAGTTCAGGTGTTTCCTCTACCAGGTTTAGTCCTCCTGCGCATATACTCATCGGGTAACGTTAAAAGACTTTACGGCCGCATGAAGCTCTTTTGCCCGCGTGTCCTCTTCGAAATGCCTTCTTATCGGCTGTATCAATTCGTCCAGGTACTCCGCAACCGACCTTTTAAGGTCCAGGGGATGCAACTCGCCTGAAAGGTACGATTGTTCCAGCTCCGGGTAACTGTAAAAGGTAAGGTCGCCCCCGAACTTCTTATCTCGCTCCACCGTCATGGAGCTGTGAGCCCTAAATACTATCTCCTTTGCGTACTCCACGATCGGGTTATCGTCCGCTACTTTCAGGGGGCAGTAAGCCTTTCCGATTTTCCTAGAGATTTCCTCCTTGGAATCATGGACGAAGATTGCGGTATCGGGGATGGACTTGGACATCTTTGAGCTGATCTCCTTATCCATCTTGGCATCCTCTTCTAC
>CBDUVV010000142.1:0-3886 GCA_965370755.1 uncultured archaeon
GAGCAGGAGAAACGTTCATGTGGACACGTAAATCAGGTTCAATGGCCTTGTAAGGTAGGCCCATTATGAGGGCAGAGATCACTTCGGCGGTGATATGGATGTCGTCGAATATCCTTGAGGATGGCGATGCCCCCCAGCTACCGTCGTCTCTCTGTGCGCTCATCAGAAAGGCCCTTCCTCTATCTATACTTGGGCGCTGATTGGGGGTTCTGAAGTACGAATACATGGTCTTCAAAGCCGATACAGCGGCGGCAGTGGAAGATGCATCGAACCATTCCCCGTTCCCTCCTTGCTTGGCGAACAGCCAGTTCTCCCCTTTACGCGCTGAGGTTAGGTAGCGGGGTTCATGTTTTATGGAATAGACATGAGCTAACGCCATTATGGCAGCGGAAGTCGCAGTCGCTGTGTTCTCCCAAGAGCCATCGCTTTCCTGTGTGGCAATAAGATAATCCACGCCATCCCCGATTCCCTCCATGTTCGAAACAGAGTTCAAGGCCAGGAGTGCATTTGCGGTGTACCACGGGGTGCTCCTAAAACCAATCTTCATTCCCCAACCGCCATCCTCGTTTTGATACTCTATTAGGTCCATTGAAAATGAATCGACTTCAAGTGCCCTCATATAGGAATTAAATCCAAGGGTATCTGTTGGTTTATGCGGTTTTAACCAGACTTCGCCCTTTTCTATGAAATTTTCTAAACGCGCTAATTCGGATGCGTTGTTCGGCGAGCCATCCTTGGAATCCGTAAGGGAGTTTAACACTTCTGAGGTCACGTGCACCTGGTATTCAATGCCCTTTGCCTGGTCGCCCCAAGAGCCATCGTGGTTCTGTTGTGATAGAATCCATTCCATTGCATCTGGTACACCCAAGGCGTTGATTGGGAAAGGCAGCATAATCCCTAATATTGCTATAATTATCCTCGCCGACATCCAACCACCATTTAAATATGAAAATCCTGCTCGATATTAAACCGCTTCAAAATCGGAGAAAATTCGAAAACTTATGCAGGTGCATCCCGTTTTTACGAAGGCCGCTGTAAAACAAAAAATTTAAATATACTAGAAATCGTATATTTTTCTGGTGAGCGAGGGAACGCTGGCGAGTTTTTGTTCCACCCCCCCTTCCTACGCTCCCTCCTCCCTATTACCGCTTACGGTTAAATCAAAAAGGCGACAGTGAAGAGCAGCATCAATGAACTGTAAAGTTTTACCATTTCGGCGTTGGCTGCAGCGACCTTTAATTTATCGTTGATGTATCTATGGAGAAAGCCTATAGACCTAAAAGCGAAGGGGAGGGAAAGGCTCACTATGAAGGAAGTCATTGGAAATAATCCTAAATAGGCTCCTAGACCCACCAAGAAGTAGATAGATGTAAGGACTATCGTGTAGAGACCGGCGCTCCCATGCTTACCCAATCGCACCGTCAGGTTCCTCTTGCCGGCTTGGGTGTCCTCCTCGTAATCTGGTATCTCGTTAACGAGTATCATGGCGACCATCAGCAAGCCGGGCACAAGTCCCGCCAGCAACGCCCCTTCCGTCAAAGTCCCCGTTTGCACATAGTAAGCCCCCAGCGTTATAGTGGGACCATAGCCTATCAACATGGCTAATTCCCCAAGGCCCCTGTAGGCGAGCTTGAAGGGCGACACAGTGTAGGCTATGGAGATGAAGAACCCTATGAGTGCTATGTAGATTATGACAAACCCGACCTGGAGGGCGAAGTACACGCCTATGAGGAGGACTATTAGGTAGAACACGACAATCACTGTTAGCATCTTCTTCGGGGTTATCCTGCCATCCGCCAATACGCCGCTCCCCCCGCTGTATGGGTTTTTACTTGATGTCGAGGACTTGTCAGTGCCCTGAAGAAAATCCACGAGGTCGTTCAACATGGTGAGTCCGAACTGAATCAACGCCATGCCCACAAATGCCAGCGCGAGGTACCCCAGGTTCAACAGTCCTTCATCCCTCCAGGCGACAGCGCTGCCGAGGAGAACCGGCCAGACACCCTGGGGCAGGAATTTCAGTCTAACTGCTTCTACCCAGTCCATTAGCATGTTAAGTCCCCTTACTCGTTAATTCTTCCTCTAAGTTCTCGAGAACGTATTTGCCGACGTTGGATTCGTAGCCGTGTTCCTTTATAGCCTCTAGATAAGACTTGACGAGGAGTTTGTTCAAAGGAGGCGGGTTATACAGGATTTTGTTTGCGTACCGCGGGTCGATTGCGAGGGGATTGTAATCCCGGGGTAGGATGCCTGTTTCGAATGCAAACTCCTCAAGCTTTGTGTGTGATTGTATGCCGAGCAAGAAAATATAGGGCCTCACGTTCTCCTCCCCGAATATCTCTTGCATCCTCTTGTAGGTGTCGATGCTCTCCATCAATGTCTCCCTCGTTTCCCCAGGTGCGTTCAATGAATAGTTCACGATCACGTCCTGACCCTTATATCCCGCATCCCTTATGGTCTCGCAAGCCTTTAGAAAGTCCTCAAGTTTAAATCCCATTCGAAGCTTCCTAATAATCTTTGGCGAGCCGCTCGTTGGAGATAGCTCCAGATGTGCTATCCCAGAGTTCATCATTGCCCTCGCAAGCTCGTCATTCACGTAGTTTATCCTCACGTAGCCTCCCCACTCGATGTCGAGGCCCAAATCCACTATCCCTTCAAGTATCTCAGTGGAGTGCGGTATTGTCTTTCTGGATGAGATGAAGTTGGAGTCCACGAACCACATCTTCTTTGCCCCGAAGTTCTCCTGAAGCTGCCTGATCTCCTCGATCACAGCTTTTGGTTTCCTGCACCTAACGCGCTTGCCCTCAAGGTACGGGTAGCCGCAGAATATGCAACCATATGGACAGCCTCTCTTGGTCTGAATGCCTATGTATCCATCTAGGTAGTTGTTGAAATCTGGAAATACCGAGGAAATGTATTCGTAGTCGACGCTCTCCCTTCCTTCGAAATCTACGGGCGTCCTCTGTTCTCCTTTTACGACCTCCTTGCCCCGCCTGAAGATGACTTTCTCATCCCCAACAATCTCCTCGTTGGTTTTGCCACGGGCCACTTTGAGCATGATATCTTCCCCCTCGCCTATGACCCCGAGGACTCCCTCTTCTAGCTTGTTTATTATCTGCTCCGGGAAGATGCTAAAGGCGGGGCCTCCGACTACTACTCTAGAATCATAGTCCTTTGCCGCCGCGTTTATGTAACCCAATATTTCATTCGTGATGTTCCTTTGCATGAGGAGGGACTTTAAGCCGAAGATGGCGGCCTTCATTTTCTTGAGGGGGTTCTTTGAGTGGTAGAACTCGAAAGCGTTTTCAAGGGACGGGTCTTCCTGTTTAGGCGCGAAGATCTGGATATTGCGCCAGGAGAAGGCGATAACGTCTGGTTCAACCTTCTCAATCTCTCCACGCAAGGACCCCATCCTATCGTTGTTCACCCCGGAGAGGTCGTATATCCTCTGATCCGCATCGGAGTGCTTGTGTACATAATCAGCCAGGTAGACGGGCCCGCTTGGGAATATCTTGCCGTGGCGCTCGACGGGAAGCCACACGTAAAGGATCATTGGATGAGACTCCATAACTACGGTTTAATAGTTTTATCGTCAAAAAATCTTTAGCTCATCCTCTATTGGTCAATCACCATCGGATTCATTGGAGTCGATTATGGCCTTTATGGTCTGCGAATATCCTTCTGCAGTGCCCTTCGGATCAGGCGCTTCGCTGATGCCCCTCCCGATTATCTCGTAGTCAGCGCCAGCCTTTATCGCATCGCCCACATTAGCACCCTGTGCTTTAACTCCCGGGGATAAGATGAGAAGATCCCCGACTATGGAGCGCATCTCCCTAATCCGCTCTGGCCTTGTAGCAGGCGCTATAATCCCTTCGGCATACTTGGT
>CBDUVV010000143.1:0-3858 GCA_965370755.1 uncultured archaeon
CCAGTAATTCCCCCTTCATCTTCTTCTTTGATGTCCAAATCTGGATGATCACACCTTCGCGGGAGTCTGGCGTGGTGATAGGCAAAGGACCCTCGATGCCTGTCTCCGCTGAACAGTCGATCATAGATGTGCCATAGCCTGTGGCAATCTTTGCTGCGATCTCCGCCCATTTCCTATCAATTGCGGTGATTAAAATCCTAGAATACGTACTGGTGAATGCCTCGGCGAATGTGTCTTCCACAATCTCCATATCCATCGAATAATCTCCTCGCTGTGACTCCAGTACCCTCAATGGATTCGCTGGTTTAAAATTATTGGGGTTCTGGATGCGAGTTGAATAACTCCCTCCACCGCTCGTTTATTGCTACTTGGATATCCGCGATGGTATCATCGTCCAGATGCCTGAATCGCTTCTGCATCTTCAAGTACTCCTTCACGGGGGTTTGAAGCGCCGGTTTGTACGTTATATGGCTATGGCCGTTCTTGATTTCATACAACACCCACATGCCCGTGTCCACAGCGAGCCTCGCAACCTCGACAGTCTTTTCGTTTTCTATACCCCAACCTGGGGTGCAAGGCGCATGCACATGAACGTACGATGGCCCCTTGGTAGCGAATGCCCGCTTCATCTTCTCAACAAAGTCCGTTGGGAACGCAATGGAAGCTGTGGCAACATACGGGGTGCCGTGAGCTGCTACTATCCTAGGCATATCTTTCTTGGGCCTATCATTGCCCACAGATAGCTTGCCTGGGGGTGAAGTGGTAGTAGATGCCCCGAAGGGCGTAGCACCACTGCGCTGGACACCTGTGTTCATGTATGCCTCGTTGTCATAACATAGATAGGTAAAGTCATGGCCCCTCTCGATGGCTCCACTGAGAGCTTGGAATCCGATATCCACAGTCCCCCCGTCTCCGCCCAAGGCTAGGACGTTTACGCCTTCTTTTCTGCCGAGGGCTTTCAATGCTGCTTCAACACCACTTGCTACAGCTGCAGAGTTTTCGAAGGCAGCGTGCACCCATGGAACCTTCCAAGCGGTCTCGGGATAAGGAGTTGATATAACCTCCATGCAACCCGTGGCTTGAGTTACGATAGTATTTTTCCCCGCAGCCTTAAGGGCGAGCCTCATGGCTATGGTTCCGCCGCAACCAGCACAAGCTCTATGGCCTGATGCGAAAAGCTCTTCATCAGATATCTCCTTGATGCTATTTTTGAACTTCCAACATCTATTTGCAGCGAGGTTTGCTTCACAGGTTTTCCTGCAACGCACATAGCTCGGCATATCCACGACTACCTTCATGCCCACGCCTCCTTTAGGCCCACCCAGGTGACAGCATCAACTTCTTTGCCCTCGCTTGCTTCCTTCGATCTTGAAATTATATCCTCCACATCCTTCGATGTTATATCTCTACCGCCGAGACCGACTATGAAGCCAAGGGCCCTGTGGCCGTCGTCCCTACCTTGGAAGAGTGCCTTCAACTCTGTGAAGAGGGCACCCTCGCCCAATCCTATGGAGATGTTCTTGTCCAATACGCTGACCACCTCTGCGTTGCTCAGTGCTTCTAGAATTTCGCCCTTCGGAAACGGTCGGAATGTGCGAATCCTGAGCAGGCCGACCTCGCCGTTCATAGACTTTAAGACTCCCTTAATCGTACCTGCCAGTGAGCCCATGGTTACCAAAACAATTCTAGCATTATCAAGGTTGTATCCTTCTATTACACCATAGCTTCTCCCAGTGAGCTTGGAATAATCCGAATCCGCCTTTTTAATGGCTTTCATGGCTTTTGCCATCCCATCCTCGTGCTGGCGCCTGAATTCTGTGTAATAGCTTGGATCCGCGAATGCGCCCATTGTCACAGGATTTTCTGGATCAAGTCGGAATTCCGGCTCAAAAGGTGGAAGAAATTCATCAATTGTTTCCTTTTCAGGTATGTCAACAGGCTCAATGGTGTGAGTCAAGACAAAGCCATCGAGGCAGACCATGGAAGGGAGAGACACCTCCCTCGACTCGGAGACTTTAAAAGCCTGTACCGTGGTGTCCAATGCTTCTTGGGCTGTCTCGCAGTAATATTGGATCCAACCGGAGTCGCGCTCTGCTATGGAGTCCTGTTGGTCGTTCCAGATGCTTAGAGGAGCAGACAGGGCGCGGTTGGCGTTGGCCATGACAATCGGCAGCCTCATACCCGAGGCCACGAAAAGCATCTCATGCATTAGCGCTAAGCCCTGAGATGCGGTGGCTGTGAAAGTTCTTGCTCCAGTTGCACTTGCCCCTATACAAGCGCTCATGGCGGAATGTTCGGACTCGACCTTGACGTATTGGGCATCCAACTCGCCGTTGGCTATCATCTTTGCGAGATCCTCAACGATATGCGTCTGGGGTGTAATGGGATAAGCGGGCACGACATCCACATCGCATAGCTTAGCTGCCTCGGCAACCGCCCTGCTCCCATGTATGACCGTCCTCATCACTTTTCCTCCAACACCATCTCGATAGCATCAGCGGGGCACTCATTCGCGCATATGCCACATCCCTTGCAGTAGTCTAGGTCAGCGGTGTAAAGCCCGTTCTTTCGATGGATACATGCATCCGGGCAATATACCCAACAATTGCCGCAGTCTATGCATTTTTCGTTGTCAATGATAGGTATAAATGTCCGCCACCCGCTGGTCTTCGTCGTTACCGTACTTCCCGGCTCTGTTACCACCGCGCCTTTAATTAAAGTCATTTCGAATCACTATCCCATCAAATGGTATGCCGTCTCAACGGCTTTGATGTTTTTCGATGCCAGCTTCTCTGGGAACCTTTTTGAAATTGCATCTTTTAGGGAGTCCAAGGTCACCTCTCCTGTAAGGGCAATAAAGGCACCGAGCATTGTAGTATTAACTATGGGCCTTCCAAGTTGTTCAAGGGCTATTTTGGTAGCATTTATAGTTTTCACTTCCACCTTGGCATCGATCCCTAAGGAGGAAGGGTCTTTCTCTGTATTGATGAGGAGTCTGCCATCGTCTTTTAAGCCTTGAGCAACGTCTATCACTTCGAGGAGCGTAGGATCTTGTACGACAACGTAATCGGGCTCATATATCTGGTTCCTGATAACGATGAACTCGTCATCGATTCTGCTGAAAGCAGTAACGGGTGCACCCCGCCTTTCAGTGCCGAAAACGGGAAATGCTTGAGAGTATTTTCCGTCGTAGAAAGCACCAGTTGCAAGTATCTCTGCAGCAGTTACGACCCCTTGGCCACCTCTTCCGTGAAACCTTATCTCTTTCATATGACTCCCTGTGGTAGGTTTTAATTAAAAAATCACGATTGCAAATATAACACTAAACTCATGGCTGCGCTAGCGCCGATAGGCACGGCGATATTGTCGTCGAAGTCCAAAGGTAGAGATTCAACCATCATTCCAGCGACTGCCCCGATTATTGCTATCTCCGGCTTTAAAATCAAGGAAGCCCCGACGGCACCAAAGATGATGCCACTCACTGTCCCCTCCCAACTCTTCATGTTGTTGTATTGTATCTTGTGCTTACCGAAGCTTTTACCGACGAGGGTGGACACGGAATCCCCAAATGCTAAAATCGCTATACCCGCACTGACAACGTTTATGTTAAAGCCGAAGATAACCAGGGTCAATAGGGCACCTAGAAAGAAGGACAATGCCCCCTTACCAGGAGCTTCCCGGATGACCTCAGCACGCTCAGTTGATTCGATTAGCCTAGAAACAATAGGAATCCTTATTCCCTTTTTGTAAGATGATGTAAGAATATAACCAAAGGTAAGAGCTAATATGAGGGTTGTAAGAGGTACCAGATAACCGTATAAGTCATTCGCCCATTTGACATAAATCGCCACGCCTATG
>CBDUVV010000144.1:0-3836 GCA_965370755.1 uncultured archaeon
ACTTCTAGGGCACGGAGTGCCTCTCTGGCCTCAAGGGCGGGACCGATCGCTCGCACAATGGGCTTGTCGCCATATGTGACATCACATTCCACACGGATTTTCATCTTTTCTACCAGCTCAATGAAATTCCTTGCAAACTTTTTAGCCACGTCCATGTTAGGTACCTTGGTGCCATCGCCCATAGGGAGGTCAATGGCCACGAAATCCGCGCCGACGGCATATTTTTTCGCCATGACGCTACACAGTGCAAGGTTATGAGGATCAATGGATAGAGGGTACTCCACGGTCTTTATGAAGATATCATCCGCAGGTGCAAAGTTTACACCACCGCCCCAAGCTATTATCCCATTAGTTTTGTTAACTATTTTCTCTATTTCCTTTACATCAAAGGTTACAGGGGCGAGAACCTCCATTATATCAGCTGTGCCACAGGCGGATGTTATTGCCCGAGATGATGTTTTTGGAATGGTGAGTCCAGCAGCGGCCACAATGGGAACTATGAGGAGTGTAATCTTGTTTCCAGGGACCCCACCGAGGCTGTGTTTATCGAAGATGGGCTTCTGTTTCAACTCCAGCATTTCACCCGTTTCGGCCATTTTTTTGCTGAGGCTGACCATCTCGTCCATGTTTAGTTCGTTGATGTAGATAGCCGATATGAAAGCTGATATTTCAGCCTCGCTTAGGTTACCGGCCAAGACATCTTTGAGGATGTATTCAAATTCTGTCTCGGTTAATGTTTGGCCTTGCAACTTTTTCCTTATCTGTTCGACGGACCTTGGGCGTTCCACTGGTGCAATGAGAACCTTCCTTCCCGCTTGCAGTTTACACGCGTTTACAACTTCTCTAACAGCACCAATTTCCCCCGGTCGCACGAATGTCTTGGTGGTGTTAACGATGGCGGTTACGCTCTTGGAATCGGAATATATTTTTACCCTATCTTTGGGGTATATGCCCATGTCCTTGGCGTCTTCCTCGTTTATTATTACTTCAAGACTGCCGACTTCCATATCCAGTATTTTAGTCTTGAGTTTTTTTTCCAAAAACTAATCACCTCCACACCAAGACTCTGATGTACCTTATATGAAGCCCTTCGAATTAATAGTTTGCTACTTCCAATACATCAATAAAGGTTATATCTCTGAAGTGGATAAAATTGGCTCATGGTACTTGAATCCATACCTTCAACTGTCTATGGAGTTCCTACACTCGGGATTGTCGGGGGAGTCATAATCGGTTTAGTTTTAGTTATTGTCATAATTAAACTCGTGAGGTTCAAAGCCCAGCAAAATGATTTTCTCGCAGGTGCAGAGGACGAGTCGTTTGTGGATATAAGAGAGGAGGGAGAAACGGAAAAAGAAGTCGAGGAACCGCCAACGGATCCCTTCGCTGATGAAAGACAAAAATATGAGGCGAAGATCCAACAGCTCACTAACTTCTTGAACGTGGAGAGGGACAAACTGAAGGCAAGAGAGGCCCAATTCGAGCAAGAGTCCAAGGAATTCATAAAGGTTGATGCCCTCAAGGATGAAGTCGAATATCTGCAGAAAAGAATTGGCGAAATGGAAAATGAGAATAATGTAATGGCGACTAAGCATAAGGAGGAGATCAAGGAATTTGAGAAAACAAGGAAGGACCAGACTACGAGCACCGAGGAAGAAAAAAAGGCATACAAGGCAGAACTCGAAAGGCAGCAAAAAGAGATGATTAAAAAACACGAGGATGAAATTGGGGACAATAAGAAAGAGATAGAGGACCTCAAGGCGGTGCACCTAACAGAGAAAGAAAAGTTGGAAAAGGACGGCGAGAAGCGACTTGAAGATGAAAAAAGCAGGCACGACGGTAAGATGGTCGAGGTAAAGGATAAGACAAAGGACGCGATCCAGAAGGTGATACGGGAAAAGGAGGACTTAATTGGAGAACTCCGCGAGGAAAACGAGAGGCTCAAGAAGGATGTTGAAAGACTCAAGGAAAGGATACGACTTCTTGAAGTTGAACACTTATAGGTGTAAAAGATGGCAGAGATTTACGGTTTCAACACGGTTTCTTTAGCTGTAGTAGGCGCATCTTTGTTCGCAGCCTTGATAGCCATAATAAAATGGCGGTCTACGGTCAAGAGAACTGAACATTTGTTGAATGCAGTGAATGAGACCGATGCCGAGAAAGGGGAGATGTACACTCGCGTGAGGGAGTTGGAATCTGAGAATAAGCGGATTAATGAGGAACTAAAAGATACTGAAACGGAGTACAAGGAGCGGATGAAGGCAGTAGAGGCGGGGGAGAAGAAGGTAAAGGAAGAGTCAAGAGAGGTTGAAGAGGAACTCTTGAAGATAAGGGGTGTTAAAGAAACATTAGAGATGCATAGAGTCAAATTGGGAACCGTGGAGAGAGAAAAATCTGAGTTGCAGAGAAAGCTTGACAATGCCATGGCAGCCTATGAGGATGAATTTGAGGAGGAAAAGAGGAAGCTGGAGAAGCAAGTAAAAGAGATAAAAGCCCGAACCAAAGAAGTGGTTGAGGATGTGTCCAAAGAAAAGGACGACGAGGTGGAGAAGCTGAGGGCTGAAAATCAGGAACTAAAGGAGACGGTGAGTAAACTCAAAGATAGACTGAGCCTCTGGGAAGCGGTAGGAGACCTATAATTTCCATTTGTTTATTTCATTTTCATTGGAGAAGGAATGAGATTATTTCGTAGAACTTGGGGAAGGATATCTCTGCACATTCAGCATTTTTTATTGTAGTTTGCCCTTCAGCAGCTAGACCCAAAACGGTTAGAGCCATGGCCATGCGATGATCCCCTCTGCTATCCACAGTGGAGCTCTTTAGAGTTTTTACACCTTCTATGGAAAGTCCATCCTCCTTCTCCTCAATCTTCGCCCCGAATTTTGAAAATTCCCTTGCGCAGGCTGATAATCTGTCAGACTCCTTGAACCTTGCATGCCCCACGTTTTTGATCTCACTACTGCCCTCCGCCTTACACATAAGGGCCGCAACTGTTGGGAGGAGGTCTGGGGTGTCCCCTAGATCTACTTCGATTGCTTGAAGCTTCCCACCGCTCGCAGTTATTAACCCATTTTCCTCAATTATCTCAACGCCCATATCCTTGAGAATATCTAGTATTACTCTGTCACCTTGGATTGATTCCCTCTTCAGACCCTTGACCTCGATTCGTGACCCTGTGAGGGCAGATAAAGCTAAGAAATAGGCACCGGAGGAGTAGTCGCCTTCCACTGTGAATTTCCTACCCGTGTACATCCTATCGCATTCAACCTTGAACCTTTTGTACGCATCATTTTCTACCTTGACTCCAAACACTTTCATAAGGTCCAAAGTTATATCGACATAGGGTCTAGACTTGAGGGGCGATGTGATCTCTAACTCAACGTCATTCTCGGCATATGGGGCGGCTAGAAGCAGTGAGGAGATGAACTGTGAACTAACGTCTCCTCTTATCTTGGCATGGCCCCCTTCTATTCCATCACCTTCGATAGCCACTGGGGGTGTCCCATTACCTCCGCTGGAATAAGCCTTAACTCCAAGTTGATTAAGAGCATCGAGTAGCGGCTGCATAGGGCGCTTTTGAAGCGAGGGATCACCAGTGAGCACAACCTTCCCATCGAGGGCCGCAACGCTGCTCATCAAACGAATAGTTGTGCCCGAGTTCCCGCAGTCCACTGGATTTTCTGGCGTTTCCAACACGCCACTTGATCCATGAAATAAAATCTCATTCTCATTTGTGGATTCCATCTCAATGCCGAAGGCTCTTAAGGCGTTTATGGTGCTGAGAGTATCTCCAGCTCGTAGGTAATCACTAATAATGGAGTCTCCCTTTGCCAATG
>CBDUVV010000145.1:0-3791 GCA_965370755.1 uncultured archaeon
CGTTTGAGGAAATGGCAGCAGCGCATAAGGGTATCCAATGCCACTGAGCGCAATCTCGCTGTCGCCCTAACGGAGCTCGACCGAGTGGCATCTAAGCTCTCTTTGCCGAAGAATGTTAGGGAAACCGCTTCGGTTGTTTACAGAAGAGCGGTGGATAAGGGCCTCATTCGGGGGCGAAGTATAGAGGGTGTCGCTGCAGCTTCGCTGTATGCTGCATGTAGACAATGCAAGGTACCGCGCACCCTGGACGAGATAGCCGATTCGGCCAAGCTGAACAGGAAAGAGATAGGGAGGACGTATCGCTTTGTCTCACGGGAGTTGAATATTAACCTAAATCCAACGACCCCCATTGATTATGTGCCGAGGTTTGGCTCTGAGCTCAAATTGTCGGGGGAGATTCAGAGCAAGGCCATTGAAATCCTCAGAAAAGCCATGGACCAAGAGTTGACTTCAGGTAGGGGCCCAACGGGAGTATCGGCTGCTGCAATCTACATTGCGAGCGTTTTACTTGGGGATAGAAGGACCCAGAGGGAAGTTGCCGACGTGGCCGGGGTTACTGAGGTAACCATAAGGAATAGATACAAAGAGCTCGCCGAACGACTCGACATCGAGATCACGATATAATAATAATCCCGGCGCTATTCACCCAGTGTCTAATTAATATTTAATTATCACGTTACCCAGTTAATACTGGATGCAGCGAGCTGGAGGGCATCTGTCGCTGTCGCTTTTGCGACGGTGAGGAAACTCCGCCCATCACGCGGGAACCCGACCCCCAAAGAGGGGAGGCCGAGAGGCCTAGCTCTGGAGCAGAAACGATACGCCCCTGCATGGGTGATTATGAACACGCTAGTGCGAAGACATGCAGATCGGTGGTGAAACGGCCAACTTCGGGGATGCAAGCCCGAGAGATCGCCAATAGTCCCGCTCTAGGCGAGTGGTAGGCGCATAGACGAATGATGCCATGAACAGAAGGCGGGTTACTCCCAGCACGCTGCACTAACTTTCAATTTCATGTAACTCTTTCTAGAAATGCCCCCGTATTTTTTTATAATAGTTTTATTATATCGATATACAGAGAAAAGGAGGTTGAGAAGTGGAAAAAAGAATCATCTACACCATATTTTTAGTCGTCTTGAGCATGGGCTGTACTTCTAGCTCACCGGATACGGATGCTGGCCAGTCAATTAACGAGTTAACCGCCACAGCATCAGAGTTCGAGTTCGCTCTCAGCACGAACACCGTAAAAGCTGGCTCCGTAAAGATCACCGTCAAGAACGTGGGCACTATAGCCCATGAATTTATACTTCTAAGGGAAAAGGACGCAGCGAAGCTTAGCCCAATAGTAGCTCAAATCAAAGATGACGATCTCCCAGAAGGAACCGAGAAGACAATACAAGTAACGCTGACACCGGGTGTATATGAAATAAGTTGCCATCTACCGGGGCATTACGAGGCAGGGATGAAGGCAACCCTCACGATTGTTGACTAGCATTAGACTCGAAAATTGGAAATGATAATTAGGGGCTATTGTCCGAGCTTTTCGGTGGCTCTCTTGTGTATATCTAAAACGTCGCCTACGTGGCAGATAGTACACTTCTTACCGCCCTTTTCCACGTGAATTGCTATGTAGTTACCCCGATCGGGATGGGGGTCGCTTTCCGCTTTACAGTTTTGACAAAAGAGGACCTGTCCATCCTCGACATCCGCCTTGGGGAATGTTATATCAAAGGATTCCACATCCTCTATGTGGCAATCCATGCACTCCATGTCTCTTTTCAAAAGCTTAGCCTTGTGGATCCAATGGGGAACCTTAACTGATACTTCGAAGATGCCGTTTACCCCGGGTTCGGGGTCGTAGTGAATCTCTTTGAGGTCAGTCATTTGCTTGGTTGGGTCTGCGCCCTCTGGGCCATGGCAGTCAACACAAATCCTGCGTCTATAATCCCTGGCCTCGTCTATCTTCATTATTTTCTCGGGTACGTGGAATTCCGTGGTTTGCTGTTCATCGTGGCAGAAGTAGCAGGCCTCTGACTCGACGTTTGAGAGCATATTTAAAAACGTACTCTCGTCATCCGGTTGGTAGACGGGCGGAGTCTCAATAGGGGTAACTATTGGTTTTGGTGCCTCAGTGATAGGTATGGGTGCTCGTGTAGTGGGTGGAAGAGTTTTAGAAGGTCCCAATGGGATGAATCCTAATTGATAGGCAACAACTATAGCTACTAGTGCGAGTGCCATGACTCCCCCAACCAGTTTTTTCGTTTTTGCAGCCACCATTTTATGGTCCCACCCATTATGACAAAGGGAACACTAAATATTTATATGTTTTTAGTCTAACAAACTTATAGAGGGGGATTAGATGAAAAGGGCGGTGGTTTTGCTAAGTGTAATAGTGATTACTTTGGTTGGTTTTGCAATTGCGAAGACGCCAGTATTTCTCCCAGGTACTCAACCCGAGAAGCTGACCATTAGATCTTCTAGGATGTGTTCTAACTGCCACGGCGGATACGCAGATTACTCACCATACGATACATGGAGGGGGAGCCTGATGTCCCATGCTATGAGGGACCCGCTTTTTCAGGCCCAGCTAGCCATATCCAACAAGGACTTAGAAGGAGTCATTGAAGTAGGAGACTATTGCTTGAGGTGTCATTCACCCATGGCCTGGCTTGAGGGTAGATCTGAGCCGGTTGATGATTCGATATTGATCGAGAGGGATCTCGATGAGGGGGTGAATTGCGATTTTTGCCACCGGCTGATGGATCCCCTTGCGGAGCAAATGGAGACGGAAGAGGAGAAGGCGGTGTACAAGTATGGAAATGCTATGTTCGTGGTCGACAGCGACTCTGCAATGAGAGGTCAATTTAACGATACTTTTGCAAGGCATGACACTAAATATTCTGAATTTATTGGCAAATCAGAGCTCTGCGCTGTTTGTCATGATATAGAGCATCCTCTCTATAATTTTACCCCCATTGAGAAGACCTACAGTGAGTGGAAGTACAGTGCCTTCTCTAGAGAAGGAATAGAGTGCCAGGACTGCCATATGTCTCCTGTTAAGGGTTATGCTTCTAATAGACAGAGAAAATTCAGGGACCAACTTCCCACGCATGAGTTCGTGGGAGGCAGTGTTTGGATGCCAGAGGTTCTCATTACTTACTATGACTTGGAGCCCGATGTGGTTGAGGCGCTTGAGAAAACCAAGGAAAAGGCCAAAGAGATGCTCAGAAGCGCTGCAAAAGTAGAAACAAGAATCAACGGAACGAAACTTAATGTCAAAATAACCAATCTGGCCGGTCATAAACTACCCACTGGATACCCTGAGGGAAGGCGTATGTGGTTAAATGTGAAGTTCTATGATGGCTCTGGAAACCTGAAATCGGAGTCCGGTGCGTACGATCCAGTTGAAGCACACCTCGTACACGATTCAGAGATCAAGATATACGAGTCGAAGCCGGGTACCATGAATGTCTCTGGACAACCCAATGCCCCCAGCTTTCATTTCGCCCTCAACAATTGGATATACCACGATAACCGCATCCCAGCTAGGGGATTTACAAATGCAGAATACGAATCAGCGAAGGCGTATATAAGGGGTGCATCATACGAGGACGGACAATACTGGGACATCACTGAATACGGAATTCCGTCCGGGGCTAAGACGGCCAAAGTGACCCTCTATTATCAGAGCACTACCAAGGAATATATCGAGTTTCTCCGGGATGAGAACGTGGGCAACTCATGGGATTATTTCGAGGCAGGAGAGGGAATATATGTGGCATGGAAGAAAA
>CBDUVV010000146.1:0-3782 GCA_965370755.1 uncultured archaeon
CGCCGACAACCACTCTGACTCTATATTCAATTGTTGCCGTATTTTATAAGGTAATTGCCGTATTGTCAATACTCCCCGATAGGGGCGCTGTCAATGGGTTAAATGCTTAAAGAAGAGTTGTAATGAATTAGCTATAGGATGATGGGTGAATTAAATAATAGCTATCCTCATAGGGATGTTGTCAATGGGGTTAAGAACCGTTCGTTTCTAATTTATGTTATGAACACTTGAAGTAGATATGCCGGTAACTCTAACTTAACGAGTGGTACGCCTTATGGGGGCAGGTCAGTCACTTTCAGGTAGTCGCAACTTTAGTATTTGATAGAGAACACGTTGCGCAGTACCTCTGGTATTGTGGTTATACCCTCTTTCACTTTTAACATTCCGTCCTGTGCAAGGGAAACCATGCCGTCCTTGATTGCCTGTGCACGGATTTGGGCTGTAGTGGACCTATTGATAAATAATTGCTTGACTTCTTCGGTTGGAGCAAGAACTTCATATATACCACATCGCCCCAGATAGCCAGTATTGGCACAGAAACTACATCCTTCCCCCTTGAAAAATTCAGCTGGCAGCTCGCCCAGTACTTCTTGATAAGCCATTCGCTCCTCGATGGGTGGTTTGTAGGAGGTGCGACAGTGCGGACAGATACGACGCACAATTCGTTGGGCAACTGCGCCAACCAGAGCGCCACAGATTAAAAATGTTTCAACCTCTAGGTCCTGTAGTCGGAACATAATGCCGATAGAATCATTGGCATGGATAGAAGAAAATACAAGGTGACCGGTAAGTGCCGCCTGAGTAGCCAACTTAGCTGTTTCAGTATCTCGTATTTCCCCTACCAGAATGACGTCAGGGTCCAGCCTCATAAAAGCCCGGAGGGTGTTGGCAAAACTAACATCGGCTGTCGGATTGATCTGGAACTGATTAATACCATCAAAACGATATTCTACGGGATCCTCAATGGTCATGATATTATATTCCTTTCGGTCGAACTGATTAATGGATGCATAAAGAGTGGTAGTTTTGCCAGCGCCGGTGGGGCCACCAAACAGAATCATTCCGAAGGGGAGTTTAAGCATTTTTAGATAAGTTTTCAGTGAACTTGGCGAAAAGCCCAGGTCCGAGAGTTCCAGCAGAGAAGCGGACTTACTTAAAAAACGCAGTACAGCTGTTTCGCCGTATATGGTATTACCACAAGCGGCACGAATATCTATATCCTTACCGTCTACTCTGACCGAACATCGGCCGTCTTGAGGACGTTTACGTTCTGCAATATTCATACCAGTTACAATTTTTAATCTGGAGATGAGGGCAGCGTGGATACTCAAGGGTAGGGATATAGGGTCCTGCAAAATTCCATCAACACGGTATCGAACTTGAAGTCTACCCCTCTGAGGCTCAATATGCATATCTGAGGCTCGATTCCGCACTGCTTGTTGAACTAAAACATTAAAATGATGGACGGCTGATGTTTCATCCTCTGTAGTGGTGAGTTCCAATGACACTGCCTCTTCTTCCTCAGTTGGTGTCGACCATACGGCGATTTCACTCTCGATTTTATCGACACCTTTATAGTTACGATTAATCGCCTCGCGGATTTCCTCTGGAACCGCCATCATAGGTTCAATACTCATCTTTGAAATAACAGCTATATCGTCAATGACCCGCACATTTGTTACATCCTCCATTATTAACACCAGATTATTGCCGATAACATCTAACGGTAGGATATTATGGCTCCTAGCCAATTCCTCGGGGATTAACTTAATAACCTCTGGACTAACTATATGCTTATCAACGGCAATGAGTGGCACTTTCAATTGAATGCTGACAGCTCTTGCCAGGTCACGAGGGGAAAGCATTTTCTCTTCAACAAGAATCTGCTCAATACTCTTGTTTTTTTCTTGAGCTATCTTCAATGCATTTTGCATTAGTTCAGGTGTAATCAACCCTACTCTAACAAGTATCTCATCAATCTTCTCTTTTGATATATAGCTGGTATCAGTATCCACCTTTACCCCCCCCCATATTCTGTCTTACACTCTCCGCTTTTGATACGCCTGGCTCCAAGTCTTCAGGTTAAGATTCTTTTAGCCAGGTTTTCTTGTGCTGGCAAGCAGAGTCCTTACCTTGTCCACTACCATCGATATGTCAGCCGGTTTAGACAGATAGTCATCGGCACCCATCTTGAGACCTGTCTCTTTATCTATTTCCCGAGCTTTGGCTGAGAGTATTAGACTCAGGAGCATGGCTGTCTCAGGTTCCCGGCGCAATCGCTGGCAGACTTCATATCCATCTAATCCAGGCAGCATGATGTCAAGGATAATAAGGTCTGGATGCTCATCCTGGGCTTTCTTTACTCCTTCCAATCCATCTGACGCGTAGAGCACTTGATAGCCCTCTTGTTCCAGTGCATATCCCACCAGCCTCGAGGCACTTGGATCATCTTCGACTACTAAGATTTTACTATTCATTAAGAACTACCCCTTTTTCTCCAAAAGTCATTCTAATCACCGGATGGTTCTACCTCCAAACCCGCTTGCTTATTGAGCACTTTCTCCAAGTCTTTCGGGCTGATAATGCCTTCCTCAACAAGGATCTCACCGATCCTTTTCGTTTTTTTCTCTGCGGGTTTAGGTATTGTAAAGTAGAAAGTCGCCCCTTTATTAGGCTTAGATTTGACCCAGATACGGCCGCCATGGGCCTCAATAATCTGTTTAGTGATGTAAAGACCTAGGCCGGTTCCGCCGACAGAGATTGAATCCTTTGCTCGATAGAATTTCTCAAAGACGTGAGGGATAACCTCCTTGGGGATGCCAGTACCATTGTCACCAACCTGTACCAATAGCTCACTGTCCTTAACCTGTGCTTTTACGGTGATGCTACCGCCACTGGGGCTGAACTTGATAGCATTGCCGAGCAGATTGGTCATCACTTGCATCATTCGTTCCCTATCTATTTCTACCTTAGGCAGCGTTACTGGTATGATTGCACTGATTACAATGCCATTCTCACTAGCTAGATTATGAAGTTCATCTATCACAGCGTGGATTGGTTCCCCTATGGCCAGGCGTTGCTTTTGGGTCTCAAAACGGCCTGATTCCAAGCGTGATACGTCGAGCAACTCACCTATAAGTTTCCCGAGACGCTTGCTTTGCTGATCTATGATGATCAGGAATTCTCTTTGGTCTTTGGGAGAAGCCACTTTTCCCTCCAAAATTAACTTTGTAAATCCCATAATTGAGTGAAGCGGGGTACGCAGCTCGTGTGAGACATTGGAGATGAATTGAGATTTCATCTGGTCGAGTTCGCGTAGAGCCGCTTCGGCCCGTTTTCGCTCTGTGATTTCTCGGCTCAGTTTTTGGGCTCGCCGCTCTAGCTCTTCAGCACTCTGCTCAAGAAGGCTCCTCCCCATTTTCTCTCGCCCAATCAGCCAGATGAACACGCCGCCGATGGCAACCCAAATGCCAAGCTCCAAAAGATAATGGGGTCGCCACACTTCCTCAGTAGCCTCAATAGCAAACGGTAGTGCGATTAGCATAGTGGCTAGGTATGCAAACAGACCTCCCCTAACCCCGAATCTCCAAGTGGCCAGAGCTACTGTTCCAAGGAACATGACACGCAGGATATTTGTATAGGTTAGTTCCCAATCTACAGAGGGACCTAGAGAACCTAGGATAGGAAGGTTAGCAAAATAAGCTAAGCTACCTATCATGCTGGTCAATATTATTATGTACCAGAAGAAGCGGTCTTTTAAAAGCCTGGGTGTCTTCGCCTGC
>CBDUVV010000147.1:0-3767 GCA_965370755.1 uncultured archaeon
AAGTAATAGTTCATATACTAAAACTTTTGTTAATGCCTTACCAGATGATGTGCAGTCAGAAAAAGAAATGCTATTGGATACGTTTATTATAAATGAAAAAGAAATTTCGCAACTGGTTTTAATTAAAATCCCCGTAGGCCGGGCAGTAGATGGATTGGACGCATTCTATTCTGATTTAAGCAAGCGCAAGATAAAACTGATAGATGCTATCTATCTAGTCAAGATGCAGATTGATGGAATACCCAAAGAAGTTTTCGATGCGCAGATACGTTGGATTAGAATGGGAAAAGAAGAAAGGGATAAGAAGTATTTAGAAGATATGAATAAAATAATGGATTGGCGTATGAAAAGGGTTATAGGGGAGGAGGTTGGTGAACGCCCACTTGGATGTGACGAAGTTAAAACCAAAAACGGGCGAATATACGAATTATGGGCCCCTTACGGTTCTTATGACAAGTAGAGAAGATGACATACCACCCGCTCGCACTCTTTCCGTTCTTCATAATAATCCCCATGTGTGGGCACATGAACTTGAGCGGTATAGAGAAAACATGGAACGCCCCAGTCCTGGATTCACTGAGACGGACAAAGAGGGGGGAGAGGGATGAAGAAGATAATATTTTTAACGGCTGTCCTCTTATTGGTAGTTGCCTGTGGCCCCAAAATTATCCTGCTATCCGAAAAGACTTACCCACCCACTACTGAACTGGTGATACTCACGGAATACCCTACTGGCAAGCTTTTCGATAAGATAGCTATTTTAACGATAACTGACGAAGGTCATTTTTCCACTAAAGGAATGATGAAGGCTTTGAAACAGAAAGCTAAATCGTTAGGTGCGAACGCCATAGTATTAGAAAATGTCGGGCAGGGCCAATCAGGTGCGTTATACGGGACAACGATAAGCGGCAAAGGGTTTGTGGTGAGTGGAACTTCTGGAATAGTGTATGTAACGGCTACAGCGATACGGTATAAATAGCCTGCCCGACACCGTAGACCCGCGGAGTGAGAACCCTCGCCCTTGCAACCGCCCTCCTTCTACTACTGCCCGCCCTCACCTACCCCCAACCAGCTACCGTTGAGGTTTCCTGAATAGCCGTGGTGGACGGGGACACCATCAGAGTCATGTATCAGGGCAAGGTTGAAAAAGTGCGCTTAATCGGCGTGGACACTCCTCCAGGCTACAAAGAAGCCACGGCCTTCACAACCCGCATGGTGGAAGGTAAGACGATTCGCTTAGAGTTTGACGGCCCCCTGCGTGATCCTTATGGCCGCCTCTTCAAATCCGCTCAACAACCAACGTGGGAAATAAAACCGTCCCCCAAAGTCATCGGGGACGATTGGAGGACAGTTTTTGGAGGGTCTTGAGAAGATATAAGTCATTGATATAATTAGGAATAGAATGGTGGAGGCGATATTGGATCTGTGATTTCAGAACCTTAACCTCGCAACTACTACAACTTACTACAAAAACTTAAATAACAAAGCCTTTCCGCCAAATTCTAGCGCTAGCTGTTTGCCACCAAAAATCTCACCATACGCCTCTTTCATGCGTTGAGCCGTCACTCGCTTTTGCTGTTCCTCCTGAATTTGAAAATTACTCCAGGTCATAATCAAATTCACAAATTCTTCAGAACTCATATTGATCTTATGATCAAACTTAATTTCTTTAACCTGTTCCATACCAATTTTTTCAAGAAGCTCCTTCGAAGGATATCCTGGACGTCGACTCGCAAGCGGCAAGTACTCCTCAAGAAAATTGTAATGTCGATCTTGCTTTTGTGGATCGTCAGAAATTTTTCCTAAGAATCTATAATCATCGATTGAAAGTAGACCACCTTTCTTAAGAACTCTTTTCGTCTCATTCAAGAACTTTTCTTGGTTCAACCAGTGAAATCCCATTGAAACGTTCACTAAGTCGAATCTATCCTTTTCAAAGGGTAAGTCTTCAGCACTTGCTTGAAGAAAGTCCATCTCAAATTCTTTTCTTGCTTCAGCAAGCATGGATTCGGATAAGTCACAACCAATTGTAGTTCTAGAAATCTTTGCCAAGGCAAAAGTTGAATGACCTGTACCACAAGCAACATCCAGAGTTGAATTGAAATCCCTTCGAACAAAATCTCTTATCATTCCAAATGGAATATGATGGTATTTGGGTCGATACTTTTGATATCTCGCTGCTTCATTTTCAATTTCAAATGGATTGGTAACATCCAAATCTCTCAAACCCCTTTAATTTCTCCATCATAGTGGTGGAGGCGGCGGGAATCGAACCCGCGTCCGAAGGCATTCAGCTCGAAGTGTCTACATGCTTAGCCTCTGTATTAAAATTTCGCGCTACACGGCGCCCGGAGGCAGGCACCCGTGTGAAGCGCTATCCCGGTGAATTTCGCTGAGCTCATCCCGGGCGGTTTGAGCCTAGCTATCCCGCTTCATCTGTCGCCTCATCACCCTCCACGGGAAAGTGGATGGGAGACGTAGCTGGTGTTAAGCAGCTATTGCGTACTCGTTAGAGTTGGCAATTGTTAATTTCCCACCTGTTTTACGAGGTCGATGGGAACCTCGGCATGCGACTCCGGCATCAATCACCCCCGTCGAAACCATTTCGCCCCCACTACATAGTGCGAACCGATCGGAAACGAGTCGGCGAAGAGCGTTACTTATACCGGCGTATTGCGCGCTCCATCTCTCTGTCGGCTGTCCTCCTCTTCATCACTTCCCTTTTATCATAGTCTCTCTTGCCGCGGGCCAGGGCTATCTCCACCTTGGCCCTCCCTCTCCTAAAATATATCTTCAGAGGAACCAGCGTAAGCCCCTTTTCCACGGTCTTGCCGGTGAGGCGTTTTATCTCTCGTTTGTGGAGCAGGAGTTTTCGGGCTCGCTCCGGCTCGTGGTTGGAATTGGTGCCCATTTCGTAAGGGCTGATGTAGCAGCTTATGAGGAAAACCTCTCCATCCGTCACCCGGGCGTAGCTGTCCTTCAGGTTTGCCCGGCCGTTCCTCAAGGATTTAACCTCCGTGCCGGTCAACACCATGCCCGCCTCATAGGTCTCCTCGATACTATAATCGTATCGGGCTTTCTTGTTTGTGCAAACTATTTTTTCTCCGGCCATGGCCTTAATTTCATGAGTTCAAGGAACGTTAATTAACCGATCGTGGGATTTCTCAGCAATATTCAGTGAATTGCTCCTTAGATAATTATAGAATCGGACGAACTTTTTTGCAAGGCCGGACGCGCCGTCAGAGCTTGCTCACCAGGGACAGATCGATGTGTCGCTGCTGGATGCTCACGTTGGCCACTTGGACGCGGACCCTGTCTCCAATTTTGTAAACACGCCCCTTCCTCTCGCCCACCAGGGCATGTGTTCTCTCGTCGAGGGAATAGTAGTCGTCTTTCAGCTCCGTTACATGGATGAACCCTTCGATGAAGAACTGTTCGAACTCGATGAACAGCCCGCTGGAGATGATGCCGATAACGACGCCGTCAAACTCCTCCCCCAGATGGCCCATCATGAGCTCGGCGCTCATCAGCTTCATCACCTCACGCTCGGCCTCTACCGCAGCGCGCTCCCTGTATGACGAATGTTCGGCTACGTTTCCCAACCCATCGAAGAGCCCTTCTTTCCTGGCCTTGGCGGGGCCGCTGCGCCTTAGCAGCTTGAGGATGCGGTGGATCACGAGATCGGGATAGCGCCGGATGGGAGAGGTGAAATGGGTGTAGCAGTCGAAGGCCAGGGCGAAGTGGCCGATGTTATTAACGGTATATTT
>CBDUVV010000148.1:0-3763 GCA_965370755.1 uncultured archaeon
TGTAAAGTAAAGTATACGAACGTATTTATAAATGGGAAGTTGATTATTAAAAATCAGGCAAAGGAGGTGCAATCTGGGTTATGGTGGCGGCTGTAGATGTGACTGCCATTGAGAATGCAAGTAGGTAGTTCCAGATTTGCGGAAGGGCAATGGGATATAACGTTAGTGCGTATGCGTATCCAAGTATACTAGCAGTAGTAGTAAGCATAGGCTTAGCTGTCTTCATTTACGTGAAGAATCAAACGAGCCGCACAAACAGGCTCTACTCTTTGCTCTTGGCCGCGTTTTCCATCTTCGCCGTTGGTCAAATGGCCCTCATAATGTCAACAGATCCTGGGTCAGCGCTCATCTGGGCCAGGATCAAGTTCCTGGGTTTAATCTTCGTTGCGCCCATCTTCCTGCACGCTATTCTTATGGCCGTTGACAAGAAAAACCCCGTTTATAAAAAAATAATTTACCTCTACGCCCCAAGTTTGATCTTCACCTTGGCTATTCCCACGAGGCTTTCGATAACCGGTGTGAGAAGTTTAAGGCACGGCTTTGACATGGTGCTGGGCCCGATTGGATTTGTCACACTTCTCTTTATTCTTGTCTACACTATCTACGCTGCCTACGTCATGATGATGAAATACAATGAGAGCATGGAGCTGGAGAGGCGGCGAACGACTCCTCTGCTCATAGGCTCCATTTTCTTTTTGGTAGGAGTCATGTGGGAATTTGGCAGATTGATGGCCACCTCAAAAGGCATTGGATCTGGGAACGTCTATCCGTTTCTCCCCATCGCGGGGACAGTCATGGGCGTGCTCTTGTCTTATTCCATCGTTAAATACACCGCAGTTCAGGTAAAGCCCGTCCTGGAGGCGGGAAAAGTAAAGGCACCCAAGCCCAAGGTCGAGCCGGGAATGTTGATTCTAACTCGAGGTCTCGATAAGAGCCGGGAGGCCTTCCTTGGCCTGGTTTCCAACGGTTGCCAAGGGCTAATAGTTACGAAGAACAAGTCAGCGGATGTAAGAACAGAGACAGGCTTGGAGAGGGTTCCCATAGTTGAGTTCGCGGCGGGGGAAAGGAAAGATACGGTGAGCCCTAAAAAGCCGGAGAACCTCTTTCTCACCCTCCAAGAGTTCATCAATGGGCAGGGGAATAGCGCGATCCTGGTGGAGGACCTCAACTACTTATTGTCAGCAAATTCAGTTGAGACTATACGCTCCTTTTTGATCAATGCCGTTGAGCTTGTGTCCGATAAAGGTGGAAGGCTGATCGTGGCCCTGGACGAAGAAAAGATGAACGAGCACGTGCTCTCAGAGCTGGACCACCTGGTAAAGTACCAGTACCTTATGCCTGTTTTCACTTGCCTTTCAAATCCCCTGAGGAAGGATGTCCTGTATTTTTTGGAGGCGGGAAAGGCGACCTTCACAGAGATCTTCAAGGAGGTCGGGGTAATATTCCCATCTAAGGTGAGCTTTCATCTCAACTCCCTTAAAGATGCAGGTCTTTTGGAGCAGGATGAGGAGCGAAAGTATTTCTTAACTTGGAAGGGTACGACGGCCCTTGAGATGATTAAAGAGATGGAGGGGATGCTGACCGAGAAATTCCAACCCGAGTAAACTATGTATCAGCAGTTTCTCTCGCGCTCTTCTCCTGTTGTCTAACAAGGTGCCATGTGGCCAATGAGAAGGCCACGACCACAACAATAAGCAAAATATACCCTTCAGTCATATTTTATTCTCCCAATAATCTATTTCCTTTGCCAGTCTTATATATTTGTTGCTCACCCAGAGGAGGAAGGCTATCAAGTACAGAGAAACTATGATAGACAGCTCTATCATAAATAGCTCGCCAAGCAGTCCCTGGAGTATTATAGCCAGTAATAGGCCTATTGCGGCTTGCATCATCAGTTTGTATAGATCCAGCCATGCTCTGATCTCATTCTTTTGCACGAGTTCCATAGGAGTTTTACGGCTCATAAAGGGATTGAAATTCGGAGAAGTCTCTGGTTTGTAAAAAACCACTAAAACAATAAGTAAACCCCGGGTTAACGCATGTGACACCATGTTTTTGGCATATTTCTGACTCTATTAAGAGATATCCTCATTCTTTTTTTCAAAAAGAGAGTGATAAGGTCCTGGATAAGATTATTATCTGCTATTCGGTCTTTTTCAAGTGTCCTTTAAAAAAACTATATATATAGACCAGCTTCAGCCCTCTTAGAGTACTAGTGGTGAGCTATTATGGTTCTAGCGGTGGTGACTGAGGGTTGGATTCTCTCAGGGTTTGTAGTAAGGAAGGAGGAATGATAGAGTTAGTTGGCTGAAGTAGGCTGATTTTTAATCATTTTCGAGGGGTATGGTGGCCGCGAAGATTAGAAACAAAAGGAGGGGTATAGATGAGCCTTTAGCCTATAGTATCCAGATATTACTCTTTCAGACAGTGCTAATAGTAAGAGGAGGGGGTTTGTAAGGTGTCTTCCTCCTCTCGGCTATGGTCCGCCGTATCATGGAACCACCGCAGGGGAGTGCTTTTGGCTCTTTTCTTGATTGTTCTCGTCTCCAACGTGATCGTTGCCACTGCATCGGCGCAGAGGCGCTTCGGGATTCAACCGGGCGAGTCCGGAGGAGGAGGTATAAGCGTTGATTTCGACAGGCACTTGAGCGGTCATAAGGTCGGGCAGCACAAGGTCCCTCCGATTGTAGACATTGAGGTGACAATAACTGCGACGGTTTCCAGCTCCTTGGAGAATGCTGTGCTCAGAGACTATATTCCCAAGGGCTTCTCTGTTACCAATGCAAATGGCGGGGTTGTGAGTAGCTACGATTCTAATTACGACAAGATCGAGTGGGACGTGGGCAGTGTCGAGGGAATTGTATCCAAGAACTACGTAGTATTTTCACCTCAGAGGACCATGCCGGCGACGAAATACTTCTTTTACTCGGAGATGGGTGGTGAGAAGAGCGGGAAGTGGATGGTCATGGTTGCCGATCCAACAATGGACTCATCTTGGCCTATGTTCCGCCATGACTTGAACCACACGGGTCGGAGTCCATATAATGGTTCTCAGACCAATAATTTGAAGTGGAACTTCACTGCTAGCGACTCGATAGCATCGTCTCCTGCTATTGCCTCTGATGGTACTGTCTATGTAGGTTCATTTGACAATAATCTCTATGCTTTGTATCCGAATGGTACTAAGAAGTGGAACTACACTACAGGCGACTCGGTGACTTCGTCTCCTGCGATTGCTTCGGATGGTACGGTCTATGTGGGTTCATGGGACAATAATTTGTATGCTTTGTATTCGAATGGTACTAAGAAGTGGAACTACACCACTGGCGACAATGTGTTTTCGAATCCTGCGATTGGTAGTGATGGTATTGTCTATGTGGGTTCGGATGATAATAATACGTATGCTTTGTATTCGAATGGTACTTTGAAGTGGAGCTATGCCACTGGCGGGTGGGTGGAATCGTCTCCTGCGATTGGTAGTGATGGCACGGTGTACGTGGGTTCATATGACAACAACCTCTATGCTTTGTATCCGAATGGTACTAAGAAGTGGAATTATACCACTGGTGGGTGGGTATGGTCGTCTCCTGCGATTGGTAGTGATGGTATTGTCTATGTAGGTTCATTTGACAATAATCTCTATGCTTTGTATCCGAATGGTACTAAGAAGTGGAACTACACCACAGGAGGCAGCATTGAACCTTCGTCTCCTGCGATTGGTAGTGATGGTATTGTCTATGTGGGTTCGGATGATAATAATACG
>CBDUVV010000149.1:0-3747 GCA_965370755.1 uncultured archaeon
GGCAACTGATAGACCATATAAAGCACCAGCCAAAATAGGATATCCAAAGGACCTTGGTATCTTTAAGGAAATCCCATACTTATAAGATTTCAAGAAAAAATATAGAGAAGTATAAGCGAAAAACCCATATAAGACTTCTTTGTCTATGGTGCCCGAGTAGACTCTGCTCAATGATAGTGGTATGAAGGTATACATCAAGGCAGAAAGGAGAGCGGTTCTCCTGCCGAAAAGTTCGTTTGCCGCTAGATAAAGAGCTACTGCCCCTAGTCCCCCCCCGAATATAGCTGGGAAGAGCATCGCATATTCCATGGTGGAAATCCCGAGTAGGGCGGCAAGCTTGTAGGTATAGGCGAAGAAATATGGGAGGACAAGAGTATCTTGGAGCCACGGCCTTCTACCATCGGGAAAATAAGCAAGATCATATACCTCCGGTACACCCCCATCTTCTAGGACAAATTGGGCCAACTTATACTGGAACCACGCATCCGGATCGCTCAACCTCGGTCCATGGGACAAGTACACAACGCTGAATCCCAATAAGAAGATAGCAACCACGGGTAACCAGTTTCTCAAAGGCTTTAATTTAGCATCAAAATCTTCTATATTCATCCTCGAAATACTCCATGGAATGCCCTGTTAAATCTTTCGAAGGCTTTTTTACCTCATGGCTTTCATCATACTTCGATGAAGGAGTTGTTAAAGGGAAGTTTAATCCTAACATCGGGCAATCTATTCGTGAGACTAGCGGGTTACTTCTACCGGGTGCTCATGGGGCGCATGCTAACGATTAATGATTTTGGGCTCCTGAACCTCGCCCTGCCCCTCCAGTACCTCGTCATCGTCCTCACCTCCTCGGGTGTAGCTCCTAGCATCGCCAAATTCGTCTCAGAATACGATGCCAAGGGCGAGATCGAGCGAGGGCGAAGGATCGTGTCTTCTTCTCTTGTGTTCTACACTGTGATGGGCTTCACTCTCTCCCTCCTTTTGGTCCTATTATCGCCCGTGATAAGTATGAACGTATTCCACGACTCGGACTTGACGATACCCCTCAGGATATCTGCCATTGCCATTGGCTTCGGCTTCACGGTGGCGGCCTTCACTGGCATCTTCCAGGGTCACAAGAGGATGGACCTCATGGCGGCGACCCTCACAATTCAGCAGGGACTCAGGATAGTCTTCGCGGTAGTCTTCGTATACGCAGGGGCGAACGTGATGGGAGCTATCCTCGGCTCGACTTTGGGCTTCATAGGAGCTATCCCCGTCGCCTATCTATTTTTTAAGAAGATAAATGGTAGATTCAGCGGCTATAGCTTGAATGATTTCAAGGAGGTCTTCTCTTTTTCCATGCCCATATCGGCGACAGCATTGGCGTTCTTCGCCCTTGCGTATGTAGACATAATATTCTTAGGCTTTTATCTAGACGCAGAGAATGTGGGTATCTATTCAGCTGCATCACCCACCTCGCGGTTGGTTTTGGCATTCTCAACAGCATTGTACGCAACCCTACTGCCCTCCATAGCGGGACTGAAGGCCGAGAATCGGGGTAGGGAGATAAGGGAGTACGTCCTCACGGCCTACAAATTACTCCTGTTGGTATTCCTGCCTCTCCTCGCCCTCTTTTACTACTTCTCAACCCCCCTCATAACCCTCTTGTTCGGGGACTTGTATGCGGCAGCCGCAGCACCCTTCCGCGTCCTCATAGTGGGGGCGTTCTTTTTCGGCGTCTTCAATTTGAACGCCGGTGTCTTCCAAGGATTGGGGATGCCTAACTTGCCCATGCGTATTCTCATTTTGGCTGCAGTCTTAGACGTATTCCTGAACGCAGCGCTGATACCGAGATACGCGCTGATAGGCGCGGCTGCGGCGACATCAACAAGCATGGCCTTCGCGGGCATAGCATCATCGGTCTTATATTGGAGATACCAAGCGTGCGGTCTTTTAGGATAGTGGGTGCCAATGTTATGAGTTGTCTTCGTTTCAGTAGGATTTCGTACGTGCAAAAATCTGACCCAAAAATTTAATAGACCGCCTCAAGGATACTTGAAATAATGAAGTGCAGGAGCTGCGGAACGGAGTTGGATGAGAGCTGGTCTTTCTGCCCCCGATGTGGAGTGAAAAAGGGACATGAGTTCAGCAAGGGAGTAGAAGATGTCATGGAGCTCTTCGAGAGGAGCATAAAGGGCGTTTTCAGCGGTGGCTTCCCAATGAATTTTCCGTTTGGAAAGGGCTTTATGGTCGAGATTAGCCAAGAGGGAGGAACCCCAAGGGTGTCGGTGAAGGAATTCGGTGATGCCCCCTCTACGAAGGACACGCAGACCGAGGGCGTCGAGAAGGCCAAGAAGATACCCAAGGACTCCACGGTGGTAGAGCCAGAGGTCATGGCCAAGGGCGAGAAGGTCTTGGTGGTTCGGCTTCCCGGTGTGGAATCGGAGGACGATGTCCACATAAAGAAGTTCCACGATTCCATAGAGATAAGGGCCTTTGGAGACAAAAAGGTTTATTTCGCGATCCTGCCCAACATCAAGAGCCCCAAGGTAGAACACAAGTTCAACAATGAGGTTCTTACACTGAAGTTATCTTGAGGGGGTATGGTGTAGCGGCTTATCATAGCGGGCTCCAGACGAAGCGGGGAGATTCATCTCCCTGCCCGAGCGATACCCGTGGACCTGGGTTCGAGTCCCAGTACCCCCACTCCATATCCACTTTTCTGGTTACCTTTTTGTTTATATATTATCGCGGCTATCTATTGATTGGAAGGAAAAAGGTGCGTACATATGAGGCTCAAACAGATCACCGACTACATCTGGGAGATTCCGAAAGAGCACAAGGAATGTATGCGAGTCCCAGGGCGGATATACGCTGATAAGAAACTCCTCGATGACATCGAGGAAGGTGCCATGGAACAGTGCGCCAACGTCGCTTGCTTACCTGGCATCGTGGGCTACTCTATAGCAATGCCAGATATCCATTACGGATATGGATTCCCCATTGGCGGAGTAGCTGCCTTCGATGCTGAGGACGGGGTGATCTCCCCCGGGGGAGTGGGCTACGACATAAATTGTGGGGTGAGGCTTTTGAGGACCAACCTAAGAGTCGAGGACGTAAAGCCGAGGGTCAAGGAAATCGTGGACGACCTGTTCGTCAATGTACCCTCTGGTGTTGGTTCAAAGGGAAAGATACGCCTCAAGAGCGGTGAGCTAGGCGGGGTGTTGGAGAAGGGCGTAGAGTGGGCGGTGGAAAAGGGATACGGGTGGGAGGAAGACCTGGAACATATAGAGGAGAACGGCAGAATAGAAGGGGCAGATGCCTCCAAGGTCAGTGACCGTGCCAAGAAGAGGGGCGCACCCCAACTGGGAACCCTAGGTAGCGGCAATCATTTCCTGGAGCTCCAGATGGTGGAAAAGATATACGATCCGGAGACTGCCAAGGCCTTTGGCATTGAAGAAGAGGGCCAGGTTACTGTGATGATCCACTCGGGCTCCAGAGGATGCGGGCACCAGATATGTACGGATTATCTCCGGGTCATGGAGAGCGCCCAAAGAAAATACAATATAACCTTGCCCGACAGGCAGCTGGCATGCGCGCCTGTGAGTTCTAGGGAGGCCATGGACTATCACGCGGCCATGAAATGTGGAGTGAACTATGCCTTCGCCAACAGGCAGGCCATAGCTCATTGGACAAGAGAAAGTGTTTCAAGGGTCTTGGGGCGGAGCGAGGAAGAGATCGGCCTTGAAGTGGTATACGACG
>CBDUVV010000150.1:0-3743 GCA_965370755.1 uncultured archaeon
GGCATAATCCGGGCTGGTGCGGATGCCGTCGTTTTGGACGGGTTCAGGGGCGGAACTGGCGCTGCCCCCCAGGTGATTAGGGATAATCTGGGCATACCCATTGAGGCCGCCATAGCGTCAGTGGACCAGAGGCTTCGCGAGGAAGGCATAAGGCATTGGGGGAGCATAATCGCCAGCGGCGGCATAAGGAACAGTGGCGATGTCGCCAAGGCAATAGCGCTCGGTGCCGACGCCGTGTATATAGGCACCGCTGCATTGGTGGCCCTCGGTTGTACGGTATGCAAGAAGTGCTTCACGGGCAAGTGCTCTTGGGGCATAGCCACTCAGGACCCAAAGCTTCGAAGAAGGCTCAAACCCGAGGAAGGTGCTAAAAGGGTGTCCAACCTGCTGGCTGGCTGGAGCCTCGAACTCAAAGAAATAATAGGGGCCATGGGCCTCAACTCCATTGAGAGTCTTCGTGGGAACAGGGAGCGGCTCAGGGGCGTCGGCATGAGCCAAGCGGACATGGATGTTTTGGGCGTATTGCCTGCGGGGAAGTGAGGAGATGGCGGTAAAGATGAGCGAGACGGTATCGAAGCCTGTTGAGATAGACTCCAAAGGCGTGCGCTATCAAGTGCTCAATGAGACGATCAATGAGGCCGTCCGAAATGGCGCTATGAGCATCAAGCTTTTGAACGTGAATGGCCAGCGCTATATAGCCGATGGCCTGGTAGGCGATTTAGACATCGAGATCCACGGCACGCCCGGGGATGATCTGGGCGCTTTCATGCACGGGCCGAGGATAGTTGTTCACGGGAGCGTCCAGGATGGCACCGGTAACACCATGAACAGCGGGGAGATAATAATCCACGGCGACGCCCGGGATATAACGGGGCACAGCATGAGGGGCGGCAGGATATACGTCAACGGGGACGTTGGCTACCGTGTCGGGATTCACATGAAGGAGTATAAGGAGAACTATCCTGTGATCATAGCTTCCGGCAACGCAGGCGACTTTCTAGGTGAGTATATGGCCGGCGGCAGAGTGGTTATTCTAGGGATGAAGGAGGGCGCGGAGGAGTCCGAGATAGTTGGCGACTGGGTTGGGACAGGTATTCACGGTGGTATCATTTACGTTCGCGGGGAGGTTGAGGAAGATCGCTTGGGCATTGGAGCGAAGATCATGGAGTACTCGAAGGAAGACAAGGAGGCTCTGCGCGGAATGCTAAAGGGATTCTGCGATGCCTTCGGTTACGACTTGGAGGATATACTCAAGGCGAAGTTCACGAAGATCACGCCCATATCGCACAGGCCCTTCGGCAAGATGTACACCGAGTGAACTAAGCCCGAAATATAAGAATTTTGTAACCTCGGAGCTGCGGTCCCTGAATTCCGTCGCCAGCAAAGATAGATATAGGAGCAGCGACATAACAGTAATAGGGGAGATAGACATGAAATTGACCCTAGCCTGTAGAGATATAGGCCTTGATTGCGACTACGTTTCACATGGAGAGTTTTATTTTGAACTGACGGCGGATGCCGCAGTGCACTTCCAAGAAGCCCATGGTTATACCGAAGAGCAAGTGGACAGCCCCGAAACGATCGAAAAGATAAAAGCAGCGGTCAAGCAGTCGCAAAATTCAAAATATCCGCGTAAGGCATTTTTCCCACACTAAGTCCTATTGACTGCTAGTACAAATCATTTGACCTGAGTATGCTATCCCAAAAGATAGGATTGTAAAAAAACGCTCTTACCTATGAACACCTAATTTCTTTGTCATTCTAGGCTTATTCGGTCGCGATAATCGGGTTAAAAACCGCCATATCTACTTCCGCTGGCCAAGAGGATTACAATGACCATCAGGGCGATGTTTGTTTTTGAAAGGAGAGCAATCCGCTTCTGAGCCGCCATTGCAACTTCGGGTAAAGGTCCTTCCTCCAACGTTTTCGCAGTCGTCGTGATTAAATGCGCCACCACTAAGATGACGACGTAGACCAACAACTTCAGAAGGAGGGTCACGCCAGAAGTGCTAAATAAGTAACCGGGGTTCAGTGAACCAGTCAGATACATTCTAAGAATGCCCGTTATTGCCAGAACAGCCGCAGACAGCAAGACTAGAGGTGTGAACTTTTTCGAGATTGCTCCGCTCACTTTTCCCGCATCCGGAGGTTGCAGACCAGTTAGATTCGGGACGACTAGAAAAGTGAAAAATGCCCCACCACCTAACCAGAGGACTGCGGCGAGTATATGAACCCAACTAAGCAATGCCATTAAAATAGTTGCCATCTCACTCGCCTAAATGATTGTTTCAACTCCTCTTACTTAAAGATTTTTAGCTATCGTTGCCGAAAAATCGGTGTTTAAGACTATTCTACCACTACAAGAGCCGCCTTCATACCTTCTTTGTAATGACTGGGGATGTGACAACCTATCTCGTAAACATCCGGTGTCAAGGTGACTTGTATCGTCTTCACGGCCCCCGATGGAAGTTCGCTTCTATCTATCCTCACTATAACAGGGCTGCGCTTTTCTACGTCCTTCTCTCTCAATAACACGAACTCGTGGGATATCTTGCCCTCGTTTTTAATCGTAATATCCACGATCCCTGACTTCACGGTATCCGTGCTGAGATCGAACTTGAATTCCTTTGCCGTGACGAACAACTCATTACTCGGATTTACAGTTCCATCTGGCGCGCCCCCTAGACAACCAGCGAAGTAGATTAACAGAACTACTGTGAACACGTTTATCCTATTTTCCAATTTCTACTCACCCCGTCTTCCTATCTTTTAGTTCTAATCTAATTCAGAAAAAGCTTTTTGGCCCCATGAGCTTAAAGCCACGGGTTAGAACTAGCCTTCGCAACCAGCCTGAAGTATTATATACCACGATAATTCAGGATAGATGTACATATCTTGGAGAAAACAGAATGAGTAAAACGTCTTTTATCGAAAGTATTCAGAAAATCATCCATAAGTTTTGGCTGAATTCTGGTGGCCTTTTGTTCCCATTTTTGAATGTCTTTTTGACCACTTATGTGCTTAGGCGTGCTCAAAATGAAAGTGGACATTCTGAGGAGGAAAAAGAAAAGAGGGCCAAGTCGTAAAACTAGGGGAGAGCTATTTAATCCAATTATGAACATTAATTATACGACCAGTGATGGGTGGTCTTCATTAGAATTCAAATCGCGATACTTATAAAAGTCTCAAAATTAAAATGCCAATTATTATAATTAAAATGCCCGATGGCAGGAAATACACGCCCATTAGAAGAAGTGCTATGCCCGTTGTACCGCCCAATAATAGACCCCACCAAAGGGTCTTTGCGATGCCGAAGCCTGCCACCATCAAGGATATGCCGATAAGCAAAAATAGATTGTCCACTGTTCGGGCGCCATCCCTAGCAATTACGTTTACAGCCAATGTAGCTATGTAAATACCATACAGGACTGAGAAGGCAGATGCAAGGATCGCGGTTGATGTCTCCGGTTCTCCCTCTTTTTCCTCCCTTTGATCAGACTCAAGTTCGTTCTCCAATTCTCTTTGCCTCGAGTCCTCGAGTTCTTCCTCTATTTTCTCTAGTTCCTTTTCCATACCTTCATGACGCCTTTGTTGACGCCTCGAGGCGGGTTCTTTTTCTTTGACGATGTCGAGGATCTTTCTGCGTTTGTCTCTCCGAGATCCGCTCATCTTGATAAACCTCCGTTAGATAACTCTTTGAGAATATTTTAATTAGTTTCTACAAGTAGCCTTGCATGGTTCAG
>CBDUVV010000151.1:0-3727 GCA_965370755.1 uncultured archaeon
GTTTCTCTACTGCGTCCTTGCCGTTTTCATACTCTGTCTCGACTGCGAACTCTGGAGCATGGACCCCTCTGATGACAAGTCCTTTGTCGCGGTACTTTCTGTCCCAAGCCGTTAGATGAGGCAAGGTCCTAATACAATTAATGCATGTGTAGGTCCAAAAATCAATGAGCACCACCTTGCCACGGAAGTCCTCGAGCCTTAGTCCTTCCTCGGCGTTGATATAGCCAGTAATCCCTACTAGCTCCGGTGCCATGGTTCCCTCGCCAATAGCAAGGCCCCCGCCTGAAGAACCAGTATCTACCCGGCCGCCCTCAAGGTAGATGATTGCTAAGACGACAAACCCGACCACAAACAGGAGTTGGATTGTCTTCGGGTTCATTCTTCAACCACCGTAGTCGCAAGATAGGATAAGAACGCAGGTACAAGGGGGAGGACGCAAGGGCTGAGAAATGAGACAAGACCGGCAAAGAATGCAATACCTAGGCTGAGAGAGCCCTCAACACCAACCCCGCCAGGACTAACCGAGAGCAATATGTCAGAGGCGAGAGACAAATTGGCGATGCGGCTGAGCTGGTTAGTAAAAACTAGGGTGCCAAGGCCTATCAAGACGACTCCGAAGATATAATTGAGATAGTGGAGAAACTTCCCCTTGCCCTTTATGATTCCTTGGGCCTGATTGGTGAAGAGTCCCACGAGGAGGAAGGGAATTCCCAGTCCCAGGGAATATGAAAGAAGAAGGAAGAATGCTATGGACGGTTGGGTAGCAGCAAGGGTCAAGACAGCCCCTAGAACCGCCCCGACGCAGGGGGTCCATCCGACTGCGAAGGCAGCGCCAAACACAAAGGACGTTATATAGGTGGAGCTGAACTTTCGCTTTACATCTAGCTTGTGTTCTCTCTGAAGGAACTCAATGTCCAAGAGGCCTAGAAGATAGATGCCGAAAAGAATGATGACTATGCCTCCGATACGCCCGAGCCACCTCTGGACTGTATAAGAGGAGCTTGCTAGGACGCTCTGGAGTAGCACGCCCACCAAAGCGAAGACTACTGAGAATCCGAGCACGAAGAATACGCTACTAATGAATATATTCCATTGCCGTTTTTCCTCCATCACTCCACCCAATATGAATTAATTTTCTAATAATATACAATAAGTGTAGGAATTGTAACTTTGAAAAAACCTTTCTATAAACAAGTTTCCATTTTCTGTCACCATTAAATATCAAGTTTCATCAATCATGTATAACGCCCAAGTTAACATATAAAGCGGGACATTTATTGGAAGTTAACAATCCTAATTAGAACACGTTTTTTTATTCATTTTCATTCACTTCTGGTGAAAAATTATCTAAACCCTCAAAAAACGTTAACAAATGCCTATCGGATATTTTATATATTCATTTTTTGTACGCCTATTGGATGCGTTATGAGTGATGATAAGCTAGTTGTTGAATGGGACAGTTATGAGATGCCCTCCTATGGGATTCCCGACAAGGCAGGCGGGACAAAAAAATATGGCATAGTCGGCGGCCTCGGGGTTGTGTCCGATGAGGTTCTATCCAGGATATCAAATGACGTGGATATCCTTGGCATCGGAATGCACCATCTGCGGGGAAAGGACCTTCCCCTCTACGAGGAGATCGACGGCTACAAGGTCATACGACCTTTACAATGTCTCTGCCCAAACGATGCAATCAAAAAATCCGCAGACTCATTCCACGATGCGGGAATCGAGTTCAATAGTGTTCACTCCGAAGAGATTCCCTGCCTCCCCTTTCTGTCCGACTACGGGCTCACAATACCCAAGGTCAGAATCGATTCTGAAATTGACTTGATCTGCGCCCATGACTGGATGGCCATATTGGGTGCCTATGAAAAATCCAAAACTATGGGAACGCCCCTTGCAGTATTTCTTCATTCATTAGAATCGGGCAGGCAAAACGGCATAGTTCACACCAAGAGCGGTCCAAGGGAAGCCATGTACAACGGCTACTATGCGGGAAGCAGGACCATAAGGGACATCGAGGTTCTGGGCTTGAAAAAGTCCGATATCTGCTTCACCGTGGGCATCAGCATGGTCCAGGAGCTCAAAGACGTGGGCAGGATGCACGGCATTCCCCCAGAAGAGATCGAAAACAAGGTCTACCCGCTGCACCACGGCGTAGATACGAATGCATATCGTCCCCTGAAAAACGTCGACAAGGAGTACGATGCCATATTCATCGGTAGGTTCTCACCTGTAAAAGGAGTCTTGGAGCTTTTGGAAGCCGTTAAGATGCTTCGGCACCGCCATCCTGACTTTAAGTTGAAGCTTATAGGTGGCGGCGAGCTCGAGGGCGAGATAAACCATCGGATAAAGTCGGAAGGACTTGAAGAAAACGTCCAGATCTCAACCAAATGGCATCAGAGGGAAGAGAAGACAATGGAGATAAACAAGGCGAAAATGGCGATCGCCCCGAGCAAGTACGAGCCCCATGGCCAGTTCGACCTTGAGGCCGGAGCGTGCGGCGTGCCCTGCATCAACGGAACCGGGGGCTTTTTGGAGCGGATGATCGAAAACGTAACGGCCCTGCACTGTGACCCCTTCAATCCTTCTGATATCGCAGAGAAGATAGAATACCTCCTCGTAAATCCCGAGAGAACCGAAGAGATTGGCGCCAACGCCAGGGAATTCATTGAACGATATTACGATTGGGACGAGAGAGCGCGGATATACCCAAAGATGTTCGAGGCCATAGTCGAAGGAGACTACGAGAAGCTCAAAAGCCTGCCCCTCGTTGTCAAGGCCGAAGACATGATTCTCAGCTAGAGCCTTTCACGCCGAAGAACAGCCTGAGGTTCTCTGCAAGTTTCTCGGGCATGTTCTCCACCACCCTCTCCATATGAAGGGCCTCCATAAAGCCTGAATCGGACGTATAGTCCCTGAGGGGCTGGGGCCTTGAGATGATCTTAACGTTAGTGAAGAAGTCCTCCCTGTTTTCACCAAAGGGCGCAGAATACGTGGTCATGTTGAAGCTTTTTACCCCGAGCTCATAGTAGCCCTTGAGGATCCTTTGGAGGTCCGCAGAAAAGGTGCTTATCTGCTTATCCGACAGATCCAAAGAGGAGGTGCCCTCAAAGACCGCCGTAACCTCGTTGTTTCCCAGGGGCGCAAAGGTGGTCATCCAGGCTATGCCGTTCCGCCGCCCGATAAGTCTCTCCCCAGATTTCTCCTCCTCGGCTATAAGGTCTTCCCAGAAGTTACTGCTATTCTTCTCGTAATATTTGGCGCTCGCCTTGAGGGCTGAATCATTCATATAGGTGGGCCTATGGTCGACCACCAGTTGAACGTGGGGATGCAGTATGCTGGCGCCAGAAGGAGGCAGGTGATTCCAGTTGAACGAGGGCCATTTGGCCTTTTCATCTGCCGCGATAACCCGTCTGAAGTAATCAACGCTCACCTGGAGGGTATCCTCTATCTGCCTCTTGGTGAACTCGTGGAGGTCTGCAAAATGCGCCTCCGTTATCGTGGTTATGGCATGGTACTGGGCAAAGGGAAATAGATTCGGAAACACGTAGGATTCGCCTCTTTTAAGGCGCCCATCTTCAGCGATGTTTGTAGCAAATTTTGGGGTGGTCTTCTCGACGTTCTCCGGGCAGAAGAAACAGCCCTTCTTGGATTTTTCCACAAGCACCCCAAAATCGGCGTCGCTCTTCCACTGCTTGACGCGCTCCGTCCTCTTCACGTT
>CBDUVV010000152.1:0-3712 GCA_965370755.1 uncultured archaeon
CAGACATTGTAACCGTCAGCGCTGATACAACGATTAAGGAACTCTGGGAGAGTTTTGAAAAGCATGAGTTCAATGGATTTCCAGTCGTAAAAAACGGCAGGTACATCGGGATGGTTTTTGACATAGACCTACTGAAGGTCTGCGTGCCGACCACGATGAAGGGAATTCGTCCTCTGGTATCCGATTTTTGGAAATTATTCGCCGAACGGACCGAGGAGATAATGGGGAGGACTGTTCCAACAGCAACACCGAGCGAAGACCTCGAAAGCATCGCCGGTAAGATGATAGAACTGAGAATCAAGAGCATTGCGGTTGTGGAAGATAGAAAACCAGTGGGCGTAATAGCATTGCACGACATCATGCTACACTTCACTCTCGAGGGTTCATAGATGAAGGGCTACGCCTTAATCCTGCTCACAGTCGCCACTGCAGTGATTTCCATCCTCGCGGGTCTGGCGAGGAATCAGGTTGTGGCTGTGACGATTTTGGGTCTGGCAATCTACGGCACCCTCCTGTTTTGGCAGTTCCGCTTGACTTTCATATTCATTGGCATAACGGCCTTGCTCACCTTCGGTGTCATCGACATAGAGCATCTCATCGAATTCGCCAGCTTGGACATAATCCTCTTCCTGGTCGGGATGATGATAATAATAGGCTTTTTGGAGAAGCGCCATTTCTTCGAGTACTTGATAAGCGATATCATGCGCTTGGTCGGCGATAATGCAAGAAAGCTCATAGTAGCTCAGATGATAACAGCTGCACTTTTCGCGTCCCTGGTGGACGAAGTAACCTCCATACTCTTCATGAGCGCAGCTATGCTTCACATCACTGAGAAATACAAGTTGAATCCGATCCCATTCATCATGATGATGGTATTCGCCACAAATATCGGGAGCAGCGCCACAGTGGTGGGAAACCCCATAGGAGTGATGATTGCCCTCAAGGCAGAGCTCACATTCGTTGACTTCCTCAGATGGGCGAGTCCGATATCTATTGTGTCATTAATCGTTACGATCCTGATCTCATTGAAAGTATTTTCCTCAGATATAAAGGAATTGGACGAGGCCATGAGTAAGTCCAAGACCGGGTTGGAGAAGCCCCAAATAGACCAAAGAGATTTGAGGATGAGTTGGGCGCTTTTCCTTGGCACGCTGTTTTTCCTGGTATCCCACAAGTACGTCGAAAAATTATTGGTGTTGGAAACGAATACCATGCTCTTGGCCACAGCTTTAGGTGGTGCGAGCATAGCTCTTTTAATCGAGCAGGATAAGGCGAGGGAGCTCGTAGAGACAAGAGTCGACTGGTGGACCCTGTTATTCTTCCTCATGCTCTTTGCTTCAGTTGGAGCCTTAAAATATACAGGCGTAACGGAATTAGTAGCCGAGAAGCTGGCCTCCACTGGAGGGAGCGATGTCCAGATACTAATATTGGTCACCTGGCTCACAGGGATATTGAGCGCCTTCCTCGATAACGTGCTCGCCGTGGCAATTTTCATACCAATAGTGCAAGAGATGTCGACAATGGGAGTGAATCAGTTTCCCCTTTGGTGGGGCTTGCTATTCGGCGGCACCTTCTTCGGCAACCTAACCATGATCGGAAGCACCGCAAACATCGTGGCCATAGGTATGTTGGAGCGGCGAAACCTCGGGCATATAACCATGAAGGAGTGGATAAAACCAGGAATTGCAGTGGCAGTACCCACCCTCGTCATAGCCACGCTAATGCTCTATCTCCAGATGCCCCTTATGCCTAGCTGACGCTCGCATAGTTTTATATTGAAACGGTGTACCAGAACTCATTCGTATATGAACGAGTCATGTGCCATTGCTCGAAGTTAGGAGAGAGATAGTATGCTTCAAGATATTCTGCAGCTGACGTTTTTCCAGAATACCGTTTTAGGTTACCTCACCGCCTTTTCGATTTTCCTCGTCGGTATTTTTATAGTTAAGATATTCAAAGGCATCATTTTAGGCCGTCTCAAAACATGGACCGCGAAAACCGCAGTTGCCATCGATGATTTCTTGATTAAAAACGTTGAAAAGGGGGTTGTCCCCGTACTTTATTTTGGCGCGTTTTACTTTGGGATGCACAGTTTAAGCCTAAGTGCTAGCTTAATCAAAGCCATCAACGTCTTAGGAGCGGTTCTTTTAACCTTCTTTGGCATTCGCTTTTTGGCGGCGTTAATAGATTACAGCCTTCAAGATTATCTCTTAAAGAAGAAAGAGGGTTCACCCGAGGAGCCTACCCTCAAAGCAATACGGCCCGTAATAAAAGTGCTCATCTGGGGTTTCGGCGTTATTTTTCTCTTAGATAATCTAGGCTTTGAAATTTCTGCGTTAGTTGCCGGTTTAGGCATCGGCGGCGTAGCGGTTGCCTTGGCAGCACAGGCAGTTTTAGGCGACCTGTTCAGTTACTTCGCCATAATGTTTGATCGTCCATTTGAGATAGGTGATTTTATCATCGTTGGTGATTACCTGGGAACCGTTGAACACGTCGGGATAAAAACCACGAGGATACGCAGTTTGGGTGGGGAACAAGTGGTGTTTTCCAATACAGACCTCACGAATTCGCGCGTGCGCAACTACAAAAGAATGGAAAAGCGCCGCGTGCTTTTTAATATAGGAGTTACTTATCAAACCAGCCACGAACAGTTGAAGGAAATATCAACGATAATCAGAAATATAATAGAGAATATCAGCGACACAGTTTTCGACCGTGCGCATTTCTCTGCATATGGGGATTTCAATCTCGTTTTCGAGGTTGCTTATTATGTTGCGAGCGGTGACTACAAAAAATACATGGACATACAGCAAGAGATCAATCTTAAAATTAAAGAAGAATTTGAAAAACGCGGAATCGAGTTTGCCTATCCTACACAGACGGTGTATCTAAATAAGCCATAATGTTGGAGATTAAATAGTCTCTATTCACTCTTTCTCCAGGTAGACGGTCCTAACTGGGAATGGTATCTCGATCCCCTCATCCTCGAACCCAGTAGGTTGGCCCATTTGAAGGCCGGAGCTACCAAGCAAAAGGGGCAATTAAGTCCCGGTTGAATCTAGCGGTTTGTATTGATTGGACGGGGCACATAAAATTTGTTTACAACCAAGCTATTTAGGTCATATCTTGGGGTGTATCTTTATTGCTCTGCCCCTCTACGACCTCGACCTTGAAATCCTTCTTTATTTCCTCTAGATCGCTTTTTATTGTTACACGGAATTTAAGGATTCCCTTAAATTTAGGCTTCACGCTGATCTCTTTTTCTAACCACGTATCAGGCTTCAGAGTTGGGAAATTAATTTCCTTCTCGACGAACTCGAAATACACTGAAACCTCGCAAAATTAAACGGTTAATTGTTTTACATCCTCAGTTTTTTTGTTGTCGAGTTTTATACTCATATTGTAGGTATTATATTCCATTGTTTCAGGGAAATTTATATCAACAGAAAGAGGTTCTTCACCTTCTTCTAATTTTTTTATTTTTCCTGCTATCTCCGCTCTTTCTTTCTTTATAGCCTCGTCCTGGGGATCTAATTTTAAAGCTGTACTAAAACATTTTTCAGATTCTTCGTGTTTACCAAGACGATAAAGTGCAAGCCCCTTTGCGACCCATGATAAATCAAATTTCGGACTTGTTTCTATGGCGCTATCAAAGCATTTAAGAGCATCTTCATATTGCCCGAGATTATAATGCTCATAACCTTTTTCGAGC
>CBDUVV010000153.1:0-3698 GCA_965370755.1 uncultured archaeon
ATCGCAAGGGTGATCAGCTTTACAGCGTTCTTAATATCCTTCAAGTTGGCTACTTCTACGGGACTGTGGAGATAACGCGTGGGTATGGCGACAACCCCTGAAGGTACACCCTCCTTGGTCATGTGGATGGCGGTGGCATCAGTGGTTCCACCTTCACTCACTTCCAGCTGATACGGAATTTTGTTCTTTTTTGCTGTGTTTATGAGAAGATCCTTCACAGTGGGATGGGTTATCAGGCCACGCCCGCTGGCGTCCGCGAGAGTTATAGCAGGCCCTTTGCCTAGGGAGGTGCGCACATCTTCTTTTGCGCCGGGGAAGTCCCCAGCGACTGTGACCTCTGATACTAGGGCGATGTCTGGATCCAGCTTGTAGGCTGCTGTTTTGGCACCTTTTAATCCCACTTCCTCTTGCACGGTTCCAACAGCGTAGAGGGTCACATCCTTTTTAAGCTTAATCTGTTTTGTAACCTCGACCATAACCGCACACCCCAATCGGTCATCAAATCCCTTGCCGGTAATGTATTCGCCTCCAAGGGTTTTAAAGCTCCTATCAAAGGTTATACGGTCCCCAATTTCTACCCCAAGCTTCGTTGCGGCTTTGTTATCTTTTGCGCCTATGTCTATGAACATCTTCTTATATTCGACGACTTTCTTACGCTCCTCTTCTTTAAGCATATGGGGCGGCTTTGAACCTATAACGCCATACAACCTCTCCTTGGACGTGTGGACTATGACGCGCTGGTTTAGGAGGGTCTGATCGAAGAATCCTCCGAGGGTGGCAAAGCGAATGAATCCATCGTCGTCCACCTGCTTCACCATAAGGCCTATCTCATCCATATGGGCGGCTAACATGACCTTTCTCTCCCCATCGCCCTTCCTGCAGATTAAGTTCCCCATTTTGTCTGTCTGTACATCGCAATGCGGCGAGAGCTCCTTTGATATGATCTCTCTAACCTCGTCCTCCTTTCCAGGCACACCATGGGCCTCTGACAGTTTCTTTAATAAATCCAACATGAGCTTGCCTCCTGTACCAAACCAAATTCCATCCCCCTTATTATTAAACTCTTCGTAAAACGATGTTTATGATAGGCTCAATCCCGATACGTATATGACGGAATACGGGCGATTGTAATGAATCTTCCCGCAGTGACTTATGCTTTTCTCATGCTGTCTTAGGCCAATTTTCTTTTTAAAAGGAGAGAGGGATAAAATTTCAATACCTCGAAATACCTGAGACCAGGGCTTTCAACAAGTCCGATTGGGTCACAAAACCTACTAGACGGCCTTGATCTACTACTGGAAGCCTTCTGAATCCTCCTTCTTGCATCAAGGTAGTGGCTTCGAGGACAGTTTTATCTGGAGAAATGCTAACCGGATCACTGGACATGATCTCCGTGACTTTTACATTTACGGGATTATCACCTCTTATGTAAAGCTTGTTTACCAAATCTCGCTCTGATAGTATGCCAATCACCTTCTCACCTTCGGCGACCACTACGCTCCCGATTTTTTTGTCGAACATCCTTTTTATTGCCTCGATGACATAGGCTTCGGTTGAGATGGTCTCGACGTCCCCAGTCATAATTTCTTTTACTTTCTTGATTTGAATCGTTAACTCCTCAGGTCCGTATTCATCATCCACACTATCACCTTCCCATGATTATTAAACCCATTAATGGATTTACTTCATACTGAGCAACAGGCCAATACATTCTAAGATAAAATTCCACCAACCCCCTGCTTATTTATAACTTTTGATTAAAGCGAAGCCGTATTTAACATGATTTCGGTCGAATTGCCAAGTCATCGAAGAAGTTTAGTCAAGGGCCAGAAATCACGCCGGATATATGCACCAATGAATGAACCCAACCCATCCGCTAAGGCGTCGAAGAAACTCGCGGTCCTATTGGGCACGAAGTACTGATGAACCTCGTCGGTTACACCGTAGAGAAAGCCCAAGACTACAGCCAAGGCTAAGGCACTTTCAGCGTAGTGGGGGGCACGAGAGTTTATCATAGCCCTTAGAAGGAGAAATCCCAGCAACGAATATTCGAACAAGTGCAGGATTAATTGGTCAGGATCTATCTGCGCCCACACTATCCCGCCCGGAGCTGGAGGGGTGAGAAACGGTAAGGACGACAGGTAGAATATTACACCTGCGTACAGTATTACCGGGCCCCAATAGGACAGCGTTCGATTCATTTAGCCGGAATTTAAGAGCGGCTTTTAAATATTTTTGGATATATTGCAATCATATGGACCTTAAAGACCTCTTGGAGTCCATTGAACCCGGTACAACCCTTAGGCTCTCAGTCAAGGACCAGGAGTACATGGTTGTTGAAATGAGTAATGGGCGTATTGATCTCAAGATTTTGGACATTGAGGGTGTAAAAAGCATGGTCCCTAAGAGTGATTCCAAAAGAAGAGGTATCCGGGGCTTCGTGGATTTAGCCAAGAGGCTCGAAGAGAAAGAGTGTACTCTAAATGTTTTTCACAAAGATAAAATGGTCATGTGCTTGGGCAAAGATGTCAAACCAGGTCTTTTAACATTTCTTGGGCCGATTCAAGTTTTGGACCTAAGGACCCTAACTAAGTTGATAAGTTGAAGAGATATGAGTCAAATAGCTGTGAGGGTTGAGCGGTTTAAAGCCAAGGAAGTAATAGGAAGTCTACGCAAAGACGGGCATTTTGATGAGGGAAGGATTATCCAGCGACGAGATGGCTACGTAGAGATACCTGTTCTCTCGGCACCAAAGAAGGGGGATTGGAACTTAGTTCGGCAAAAAAAACCACTCTTCATGAGGCCTAAGTTGAGTCATGAGCAGATACTAAAATCCCTTGGATTAAAAGGCGATGTGGCAATGGCCCTCAAGCACTGGGAGCTATTGGGGGACGTGCTCGTCATCAACCTACCAGAGAGCACTAAGAACAAGGAGGAAATTGCAAGGGGCTTGATGGGGCTCATACCACGGGCAAATGCTGTTCTAAACTACGAGGGCGTCTCAGGCGTCTACCGCGAGCCAAATGCCGAATTATTGGTCGGTGATTCAACTGAGACCATCCATAGGGAAAATGGTTGTACATTCAAGCTGGACCCGATGAAGGTGATGTTCTCCAGCGGTAACCAGGGGGAGAAGATGCGTATTGCCAAGGTATCAAATCAAGACGAAATCGTCCTGGATATGTTCGCTGGAATAGGCCAGTTCACCATCCCCGTTGCGAAATACTCAAAGCCCCAGAAGGTCTATGCCATTGAGAAAAATCCTATAGCATATTCCTATCTATCCAAAAACGTCAAACTAAACGAATTAGCCAATGTTGAAACCATCCAAGGAGACTGCCGTGATGTCAGCCCACGGGGTGCAGTGGATAGGGTGATAATGGGTTACTTTGATTCTACGGATTTTATCCCAACAGCCTTAGAAGCCTTACGTGGAAATGGAGTGATACATCACCATCTACTTGTGAAAAAATCTAATCTTTCGGAGGAGGCGAAGAAGTTGGTGGGGGGAATAAATGGTCGGGGTTATTCCGCTACTATAAAAGAGCTTAAGACTGTGAAATCTTACGCTCCTTCGTTGCATCACTGCGTGGTTGATATTTCCATAACTCGCACTAACAATATAAGGGCACAAACCTAAAGCTAACTCATGGGCTCCGGAATCGACGAGATAGAAAAGCTGGTCAAGAACGGGGAGA
>CBDUVV010000154.1:0-3660 GCA_965370755.1 uncultured archaeon
CGCCGTTTTCCGCGATGTTATCCAAAACTTGCCTGGAGCCAGGTGTAACTGCGAAGCTGACATCGTTATGTATCTTCTTTCCTTCCAGCACCGCTGCAACGGTCATTAGATCCTTATATGATGAATTGTTGCAACTGCCGACCAGCACCTGCTGGACCTCCAGTCCCTCGACCTCGCTTACAGGCACGACATTGTCTGGACTAGATGGTTTGGCTATCATGGGCTCCACCGAAGAGAGGTCAATCTCCACCTCTTCGTCATAAGAGGCATTATCGTCCGCCCCTAGGGGATTCCACTGATCATCCCGTCTTTGAAGTACGAGAAACTTCTTGGCCCCCTCATCGGAGGGAAATAATGATGATGTGGCGCCGAGTTCCGCACCCATGTTTGTTATAGTCGCCCTTTCAGGAATGGACAAGCTACTCACACCTTCGCCGTGGTACTCCATCACCTTCCCCGTGCCTCCTTTAACGCTCAATCTACGTAAGATTTCTAGTATGGCATCCTTGGTAGTCGCCCACGGACCAAGCTCCCCCACTAGATTCACTCCGACCACGCTGGGCATCTCCATGTGGAAAGGCCTACCGGCCATGGCGAGGGCAACGTCCAAACCCCCCGCACCAATGGCGAGCATGCCCATGGCACCTGCGTTGGGAGTGTGGCTATCTGAGCCGAGCAGGGTATCGCCGGGCACCGCGAATCTCTCGAGATGGACCTGATGGCATATACCATTGCCAGGCCGGGAGACACGTACGCCGTACTTAGCAGCCACGCTTTGGAGATACCGGTGATCATCAGCGTTCTCAAAGCCCGACTGGAGCATGTTGTGATCCACGTAGCTCACGCTAAGCTTCGTTCTCACCTTTGGCAACCCCAAGGCCTCGAACTGAAGATACGCCATGGTCCCGGTGGCATCCTGGGTGAGAGTCTGATCGACAGAGATGGATATTTCCTCTCCAGGCTCCATCTCGCCTTCGACTAGGTGCCCTTTAATTATCTTCTCCGTGAGATTCAAGCTCAAACCTTCGGCCTCCTGAGTTCAAAACTATTGACATCATTATCTATATAAATTGCTCAAAATCAGAGGGGCGAGAACTGAAGTGGAAGATGACTGGGCTAACCTCGATAACCCAGTCCAGCGAGTGACTCATCTATCACCTTAACGGACTTCAAGAATTCTTCTTCCTCTTCACTATCAAGCTCTAGGGGAATTCTAGTAGCCCCATTTCGATTCACCTTTGCCAAGCTACTGATACAAAGATCGTACTCGTCGTGATAAACCGAAACGGGCAAGGCCTTACCCTCGTCTTTGACGATTGACCCGATGACCTCAGCTATGGCTAGGGAAGGTGCGAAGGCCGTAAAGCCCCTGAGTTTTATCACTTGGGCCGCGCCGTAGCGAACCTCCTCGAAGAATTTTAGCATTGGCGCCCTTTCACCACCTAGCCCGCTAAACACGGGGACCATGGTGTCACCGTGCTCTCCAGCCACGAGGACCTTGGATGCGTCCACATCCTCCGGCATCAACGAACGGAGTCTTAGGGTGTCGAGCATGGTGCCCAAACCAAATACCTTATTCTGGGGCATGCCTGATTCTTTCAAAGCAATGTACGTGAGTACATCTACCGGGTTCGATATCACGAGATAGATACCTTCAGTGTGACGTACCAAATCGTGGATGACCCCTTTCATTATCTCCACGTTCTTCTTGGCCAAGTCCAGCCTGCTCTCCCCGGGCATCCGTGGTATGCCAGCCGTTATGATTGTTATATCCGAGTCCTTAGAGGCGCTGTAATCATTGGCCCCAACAACATCTATACCTTCGTAGAAATAGCCACAGTGGTTCAGGTCCAGTGCGAGCCCCGCCACCTTGTCACTATTGAAGTCTATTATAACGAGTTCGTCGCAGAGCCCGCGTTCGGCGAGCAATAGGCTCGTTGTTGAGCCTATATTGCCTGCACCCACTACCGTTATTTTCATCTTGTAAAACCTCTCACAGCAAAAATGGTTATTAGCCTTTAGAAACTAAAGGTTGCCCCTACTCCTGGGTCTGCTCCTGAAGCTTCCCGATGATTCCCTCGGCCAGGATTCTTAGCTCAGCATCGGTTATGGCACTCTTCCTCTCCTCGGAATGCTTCTTTACGGCCTCGACCACCTCTATTAGCTGCTCTTTGTCTGCCTCTATGCCGAGCTCCTTGAGCTTGTCCCAGACTGCGTGCTTGCCGGAGTGCTTGCCAATGACTATCTTCCTGCTGGCACCTATCTCGCCTGGCATGAAGGACTCGTAGGTATAAGGGAACTTGAGAACGCCGTCCACGTGTATCCCTGACTCGTGGGTGAACATGTGCCTGCCCACTATGCTCCTGTTCACGGGCACATCTATCCCAGATGCCTTCTCAACAAAACGGGATATCTCGTATATCTTGCCAATATCGAAGGGTGCTTCGACATTGTATAGCTTCAGAAGACTCATTACTACTCCTTCAAGGGATGAATTGCCGGCGCGCTCACCCAGGCCATTTACTGTGGTCGAAGCCCACTCGGCGCCGCCTTCAAAAGCAGCAAGAGCGTTGGCCACAGCTAAACCATAATCATTATGGGCGTGAATCTCAACGGAAATGCCCACTTCTTCTATTACCCTCTCCACCAAGTACTTGCTCGAAGTGGGTATTAAGACGCCCAAGGTATCGCAGACCCTTAACCTGTCTGCACCGGCTTCCTTTCCCTTGAGACCGAACTCCTTTAGGAAGACGAAATCTGTCCTTGTCGCGTCCTCGGAATTTAAAGAAATGTAAAGGCCGTGGTCCTTGGCATACTCCACCATCTGGGTCGCACGGTTCAACACCTCTTCCCTGGTCATCTTCAGCTTGTACTGGAGGTGGATATCCGAGGTTGCTATAGAGATTGCTACGGCATCTGCATCTGTTCGAAGAACGGCGTCTATGTCGCTTTGAACGGCACGCGCCCATCCCATAGTACTGGCTTTCAAACCCTGCTTCGCAACTTCTGCAACCGCGCTTTCCTCTTCAAGGGACATGGCAGGGGTCCCGGCCTCGATCTGCTGTACGCCTATCTCATCTAGAAGGTGAGCTATCTTTACCTTCTCATCCATGGAGAATACCACGCCAGGTGTCTGCTCACCGTCGCGGAGCGTGGTATCGTTCATCTTTACTTCGCCGAAGTGCATGTTCTTCCTTACTTCGTCAGCGAAATTGTATAGGCTTACAAACATGGTGGTTCACATTCCTTAAATTCTAATAAGAACTTTTCCCTACTCCATTCAAAGTTTAATCTAGACCTAAAAAGTCGTTAATTAACATCGAAAATGTGCCTTATGAGTCCGTTAGGGATTAATTCAACGAAATCAAGTTCTTTAAATACCAAATGTGTGTATTATTGTATCAACGCCTATTGAAGAAATGAGTGAGATTATGCATGAAGAAAAAGCGCCACATTCCGCCATGATCAGGGCTTTCTTCTTAGGAGTCCTCCTGCTTCTAGTTGCTGCAACTGGTCTATCATGGACTGGTATATACGAATCTTCTAAGGACTTTGAGGCTCTTCCCCTTGTAACTGCAATTGTAGCTTTCGCGTACTGGTCGTTTTTCAACATGCGCTTCAGGATAACAACTGAAGGCGTGGAAGCTGTGATGGTCCCTT
>CBDUVV010000155.1:0-3643 GCA_965370755.1 uncultured archaeon
AGCGATGGAACGACGGTGAGAGATTATCTGTATATTTCGGATGCGGTTAATGCATACTTGACACTCGCAGAAAAACTGGAGAAGGTACTCGGGGAAGCCTTCAACTTTGGTACGAATAAACCACTCGGCGTTTTGGAACTCGTTAATAAGATAATAAAAATTTCTGGGAAAAAGAGCCTTAAACCTATCATCAAAGGTGAGGCAAAAGGCGAGATTAACAGGCAATACTTATCCAGCGAGAAAGCGAGAAAAATGTTTAATTGGAAAGCCGGATACGATATAGATAACGGATTAAGGGAAACAATTGCTTGGTATGAGGGATACTTTAAGGTGCGTAGATGAAGATCATTCATGTATGCAATCATTTCTATCCCTGTATTGGGGGCGTCGAAAGGGCTGTGGAGGGCCTCTGTATAGGGCTGATAGAACGGGGGCACTCAAGCGACATCCTGTGCCTCAATAGGTGTGCGAAAGGCCGGGACAGGCTTCCACAATTTGAAAAGTACCGGGGAATCAATATAATCAGGACTCCATACGTAGAACTAGGGGTGTATAAGTTTGCGCCATCTATTATCAGGCATCTAAGGGGGTATGACTTGGTCCACGTACACGGTTTTGGCTTTTTTTCAGATTTTCTCTCCATCCTAAAATTCGTTTACAGAAAGCCCCTCGTCTTGAATACCCATGGTGGATTTTTCCATACGGAGCGGTACAGATGGCTAAAAATCATATACTTACAGATGAACCGCATACTGCTGAAAAATGTTGACCGGATAATCGCGGACAGTAAAAACGACGAGGCCTTGTTCTCGGGAATCTCTCAAAGGGTTGTACGCGTTCCTAATGGTATAGATCCCACGGAATTTACCTTGTCAAAGGCGAATCGAAATCCCAAAAACCTCATTTTCATTGGGAGGATATTCATAAACAAACGGCTCGACCGGCTGATAGAACTCGTAGCTTTAATAAAGAAAGAGGTGCCTGACGTGAGGCTCTTTGTGTTAGGAGAGGATTGGGAAGACACAGTAGGGGAACTCAAGAAAATGGCGAAAAATCTGGGGGTGGAAGATAGCATCAAATTTACGGGAAAGGTCTCGCGGGCGGTCCTAAAAGAGCACCTTGCAACAGCGGGGTTCTACGTATCAGCGTCAGAATTTGAGGGTTTTGGTATCTCTGCTCTTGAGGCCATGGCGGCTGGGTGCGTAGTGGTCTTAAATGATATACCCGTATTCAGGGAGCTTGTGGAACATGGGACAGATGGTTTTCTAACGGATTTTTCAGACGCAAAATCGGCTGCAGCCACTTTGATCGAATTAATGGGAAAAGACTTAAAAGATATTTCCGATAGGGCCATAGAAACCTCTCAGTCTTACAGCTGGGAGAGTGCAGCCAAAAAAATGGAAAGAGTTTATAATGCGATTTCGTAAATGGTGATGCCATGACAAAAACCGCGCTTATTACGGGAATAACTGGACAGGATGGCTCTTATCTGGCCGAGCTCCTTCTGGATAAGGGTTATGAAGTTTATGGACTTATCAGAAGGCAGAGCTCTCCAAACATAGAGCGGATAGAACAAATCTTGCGAAATATCCATCTTATTGACGGAGACCTGACGGATCAATCATCCCTTATACATGCAGTTCGGGAATCAAAACCTGATGAGGTCTATAATCTGGCAGCTCAGTCATTTGTCCCAACTTCGTGGAAGCAGCCGGTCCTCACTGGAGACGTTACAGGTCTGGGAGTGGTTAGGCTATTAGAGGCGGTGAGGTTGGTAGACGACGCCACAAGGTTCTATCAGGCATCCAGCAGCGAGATGTTTGGAACGATAATAGAATCCCCCCAAAATGAAAACACTAGGTTTTATCCCAGAAGTCCTTATGGTGTCGCAAAAGTATACGGATATTGGATAACGGTGAATTATCGGGAGAGCTACGGGATTCATGCATCCAATGGAATCCTTTTTAATCACGAATCACCCCGGAGGGGTCTTGAGTTTGTCACCAAGAAGGTCACAGATGGTGTAGCAAAAATCAAGCTGGGTCAGACAAAAGAACTGCAACTTGGAAACCTGGATGCAAAACGTGACTGGGGCTTCGCGGGGGATTATGTGGAAGCCATTTGGCTAATCCTACAGCAGGATGAGCCGGGGGACTATGTGATTGCCACCGGGAAGATGCATAGTGTGAGGGAGCTTGTGGAAACTGCCTTCAGAGCGGCGGGCATCGAAGATTGGGAGAAGTATGTCGTGGTCGACAATCGGTTTTTCCGTCCTGCGGAAGTCTTGGAGTTATGTGGCGATGCCTCAAAGTCAAAGAAGAAACTCGGCTGGAAACCAAAAGTTTCCTTTGAGGCTCTCGTGGAGATGATGGTTAAAGCTGATATTGAAAGGCTTGAGGGAAAGCGTGGTTAAATTGCGTAAAGGCGCGAGGATTCTCGTTACAGGCGCTACAGGGTTCATTGGTTCCTATTTAATTGAAGAACTCACGAGGCTAGATTTTGATATCAAAATTCTAACTCAGGAAGGGCTGAAAGGAGGACAGTATATACCTGGAGACATTAGAGATGAAGATTTGAATCTAAAGGGATATGATGTCGTATATCACTTGGCAGCCCTTTCAAATCTAAAATTTTGCGAGGATAACAAAAAGCTTGCTTGGGACGTAAACGTTAATGGCTCACTAAACCTGCTAGAGAAGTTGGAGAAAGGGCAGAAAATAATCTTTACGAGTTCCTCCCATGTATACAGTAGAAGTCTTAATCCACATACTGAACATGAGTCCTTGAGCCCGGCGGATTTCTATGGACTTACGAAAAAAACTGCGGAAGAGTTGATTGAATATTATAGCGAAAAAAAGGGATTTGAATACACGATATTGAGGTTTTTTAACATATACGGGCCAAGACAAGGCAAAGGCTTCCTAATTCCGGACATTGTTGAAAAGTACGTAAAAGGAGGAAAAATAAATATTATTAATCCGGAAGTCCGAAGAGATTTTATTTACATAAGCGATGCTGTTGCTGCTCTTATTGAAGCTATGGATGCTGTGGGAGTCTACAACGTAGGCTCTGGGATAGGAACCAGAATTGGGGATATTTATTCTCTAATCAGGAGGGAAGTGGGTGTAAAAGAAGTCAAAGAAATCGATGCAAGGCGCAATGAAGATGCACTAATTGCAGATGCAACCAAAGTCGAAAGAGAACTTGGCTGGACGCCGGAGGTAAGTTTAGAGGAAGGTATAAAAGAAACGATAGAATCAATACACGGTGACTAATAGAAAGGTGTAAAAGTTGATAGATGTGGTTTCAAGCGGCCTGTTTAAAATAGACGCCGTTTCAAATATAACATTAAAAGTTTTCGATTGTATCTCCCGTAAACATACAGCCCGACTAATCACTTCGGTTACCGACGTTGGCGACCCCAGAATAGTTATTCAAAAAGGGTTTTTGTACGATTATTATCTTCGCTGGATTCAAGCTTATACACATATGGACGCGTTAAACTTGAATCTACAGCCAATATTAAGAAAGGCATACAAATTTAGCGATAAACTTTGGTTTGTTCATGCTACATACAATAGTTATATCGATTACTTCTCGACAAGTAAAGAAGATCTATTACTTGAATATCATGGCTTGACGC
>CBDUVV010000156.1:0-3635 GCA_965370755.1 uncultured archaeon
CCCACTTTATTTTCCACTAAAAATCTATGGGCTTCTGGGTGGAACAAGCCCCCATTGTACGGTGGAACGAACAATTCTTCCTTTGGAATACCCCTTGCTTCGCTCCCCTCGTCTATCAACTGGAAGAGGGAGCTCAATCTGTCCCAAATAGAAGAGGAATGCTCCGAAAGAGTGCCCTCCTTTTTGCTCGTGAAGGCCTTGGCCTTAATCTTGTTTATGTTATAATCTTCGTGACCCGGTTTATGGAGGTCACTTAGAGTGCCTCTGCTGTCTGCATAAAGAATGAAAAGCAATCTATAGAGGTATATGAGGGAGTTATCATGGATTTTCTCCACCGTGTCATCGTCAGGAGTTAATTTGTTGCTGGGCCAATTCAAAAATCCCTGAGAAAGGATTTTCAGCGCCTTGTAGATGCTTTTCTCCAGGTCCTCTCCCACCTTCTTTGCGTAGGTCAAACCCTCAGAATAAACCCTATCAAGGAAGTTAAGCCCGGTTTCGTCTTTAAGGAAGGCCTCCCGGCGGAAGAACAAGAAGAAATACTTGAAATTGGGCAACGAGTCCTTTTCGATGATACCAGTAAGATCGGCCTCGTAATGGCTGTCGAGTTTGTAACTGCTCTTCTGGTTATAGAGCCTCCAGTACCTGCCATCAGTTAAAATTGCCCACTGGGTATCTGTGTCACGAAGATAAGCATCAATCTGAAAGCTTGGATTGTCGTATACGAATTTTTCTTTGCCGCGGGTCTTCTTATCCAGTGGTGTGCCCCATCTCTTGGCATCACCGACGGCCACCGCCATCTTGAAGAAGTCTTTACTTCCTTTGCCCAAGGCATTATTTCTAGATTCATCATCCGAGAAGAAGGCATAATCAGGTGTCAAGCCACTTTTGTAGCTCGGAGGCTGAACTTCGTATAAATGGCCCAAAATCCGGAAAATGGGCCGAATGAATTTTTCTTCCAGTTGCGCCTCATTATAGCCCTCAAGATGGGGCTTTTCTTTATCGTAGAGCTCTTTGATTTTCTTAAAAGCACCTTCTGCATCATCCTGGCAATCGCGCCAAATGTCCGAAGCTTTCAGTCTTTCTTCTAAATAATGGCGGGAAAAAAGATTTTTACAAACAACTGGCGCTAACTTCAGCTGAACCATTTGACCAACTATTAATGCCCTTGAGCTTGTATATAAAACCCTTTTCTTCTGAAAGGATACCGAATAGATAGTACTACTTCATTTTCCAGTCCCGGTGAGTTACTCTGATGTAAAGCCCGCATATACACTTATGTCTAATTTGTTGCCAAATCGCTTCTTTCTAAATACTACTACCGGGACCAAATTCCCTAAAAAAGATGTTAAAAAATCCGTTTCCGGTCCCGGTGAACTATATATTGGGTTACACTCGCGTAAACACAAAGTTACGAAAATGTAAATAATTTCACTTTTTCTCTGGACTTGGGAAAGCCTTTAACCGAAAGAAAAACAATCTAATCCCATGCGCACTTTGAGCTATTCCTCCATCTCCAGGTACGACCAGTGCCCTCTCTTATACAAGTTAATCTATGTGGACGGCCTCAAGGGCAAGCCCCACCTGGCACTAAGCTTCGGATCATCCCTTCACGAGGCCCTACGCTACTTCTACTCGGTGGTACCCCCACCACCCACCTTGGAGGGGCTTATGAGCGCCCTAGAAGACTCATGGGTAGGAGATGGCTACGCGAGCAAGGAGGAGGAGCAAAAGTACCTAAAATACGGCAAGGAGCTCCTTGAGGAGTTCTACGATCTCAACATCGAAGACTACAAAATACCCATAGCCGTGGAGCACAGGTACGACGTGGAGATAAGCGGCTACAAGGTCATGGGCTACGTGGATAGGGTCGACAAGCTGGACAACGATCGGGCCGAGATCGTCGATTACAAGACGGGCGTGAAAATAATGAGCACGGCCCAGGTCTCAAGGGACCAGCAGCTCACTTTTTACCAGATAGGGGTGGAGGAGACCCTGGGAATTGGGGTGGACAAGCTCACTCTGTATCACCTGCGCAGCCAGACGCCCGTAAGATCATCTGCAAGAACTGAAAAGGAACAAAAAGAAATCGAGAATTTGGTGCAGAAAGTAGGTAGGGGAATAGAGGCGGAATTGTTCGAGCCCACAAAAAACAACTGGTGCCCTTGCGATTTTCCCCAGCACTGCCCCCACTACATGCAGGAGCACTTCCCGGAAAAAAAGAGGGTGGAGATAACCGAGGTGGTAGAAGAGTACGCCGCCCTGAAGAACGAAGAAAAGGAGATTAAGGAGAAGATAGCTGAGCTTTCCGCCGAGATAAACCGCTACTGCGAGGAGGAGAACATTGCCAGGGTCTTCGGAGACAAACACATGGTCTCCAGAAACGAGATTTCCAGGGGCAGTTACGAGGAAAACGAGATAAAGGGACTCCTTGAGCCAGTAGGAATGTGGGAGAAGGTCCTCAGCTTCGATTCCAAGCTGCTTAAGGACCTCATGGAGGACGATGGCGTGGACGAGGACTTAAAAGAGAAAATACGGGCCTTAGAGACGATTAAGAAGTACCACCAGTTACGTTACGGGAAGAAGAAGGACTAGAAATAAATCATTCACGAGCTATCGGCAGAGTGAAGGTGAACTTGCTTCCCTTCCCCTCCTTGCTCTCCACGGTTACCTTTCCGCCGTGGGCCTCGACGATGGACTTCGATATGGCCAGTCCCATACCAGTACCGGCGAATTTTCTTGTGGTGCTAGCGTCCACTTGATAAAACCGGTCGAATATCTTATCCTGTTCTTTCTTTGAGATGCCTATGCCATTATCGCTCACGCTCACCGCCATCATATCCCCGCTAAGATTCGCTTCAACACTCACAATACCGCCCCTATTAGTGAACTTCAAAGCATTTCCCAGATGGTTCCGCATCACGTGATTAATGCGCTTGGAGTCCACCATAACCAGGGGCAGCCCCTCAGAAAATCGGGTCTCGAGCACTATTTCCTTTGCCTTGGCAATAAGGGTGAAATCCTCTACCGTGGGGGCTATAACATCCTCAATGTTCATATCCTTCAGATGCAGGCTGACTTCATCTGCTTCCTCGATTCTTGCAGCCTCCAACAAATCCTCCACGATAAGATTCTGCCTAACGACAGCCCGCTGGGCGGCTTCGATGGTCTCTTTTCTAGAATCCGGGTCATTGTCCATTAATAGCAACTCCAAGGAACCCATGATGACGGTGATGGGTGTTCGCAGCTCGTGGCTTACGTTGGCAACTAAGTTGCCCTTTAAATCGTCGAGGGCCATGAGTTCATCGTGGGTATGTCGAAGTTTTTCATAGGCGCTTTTAAGTTCTTCATCTGCCTTTTTGCGATCAGTGATGTCTTGGATTGTGCCAATCATTTGGAATGGTTGACCGCCTTCATCAAATTTGAGTTCTCCTAAGCCGAATACCCAACGTTCTGCTCCATCGTTATAGCGGACGATTTTGTATTCTTTGTCAAAACGCCCGCGTTTCTCGACTACATCTTGCATAAAATAATCAATCATCAACTGACGCCATTCAGGATGGACCAAGGAGCTCCAGCTTTCAACGTCGCGCTTAAAGTCATCATCAATGCCAAAAATATCATCGAGGACCTTTGAA
>CBDUVV010000157.1:0-3626 GCA_965370755.1 uncultured archaeon
GATTAAGAAATATGTGTTTATCCGTGCGGAATGAGAGAAGTCAGAGCCTATTATTTAGTGACGATTAGAGCCGGTTTGTCTCCCAAGACTTATGGGGAACGTTGCAGGGTTGTTTGGGTTATGGTGGAGAGGAACTCATTCATATCCCACGTGGTCCCCGTCTGGACGCTCCAGGGGTCTTACACCATGTGATGACACGTGGGCTTGAGTAACAACAGATTATTCGGGATCATATAGTCTGGTCCGGGCCGGGATTGCCTATCTGTGGATCGAGTGGTTAGGACGCAGTGGGCCAAAAGTTTTTCGCGCCAAGACGCCAAGCCCGCAAAGAAAACTTTATTGATCCTCCTCCTTGGCGTCCTTTGCCCCGTGGAATACCGACTCGACCAAGATCGTGTTGTTCTCCCGAAGCGCTATTCCACAGGGGAGAGTCATCGTTTATCCGATTCCCTAAACCAAAATTCAACGGAAAATTCCAAATATGTTTGCTTAATTCTCCACCCTGCGACGATCTACGAGGCGGTCCTTCGAGGCCGCCCAGTGGGAAGAGCTGCTCGGGGGTCAATAAACCCGATGAACACTACAACGTCACCAATAAGGAGCATCCAAGCGGGGGGCACAAGGCATGATAATGATTTTAGAATAAGGCCATAAAAGACGCAACGTCCCCTAAGATTTGGGAAGGGGAGTGAACTTGATTCTTGTATCAATAATTGCATATATGAGGCAAAAGCCAGGTAAGTTACCATAGGCGGAGCAGGCTGGATATATCGGTGAGGAGTCCTAAGTAGCATCAACCTAAAGGGGGAAATATGGAAGCGCGTATATTAAAGATAGACTTATCCAACAGGTCTTATGAGATTGAGAGGATTCCAGATAAGATAATCAAACAGTATTTGGGTGGTAGGGGTTTAGGCGCTTACCTATCGTATAAACTAATCCCTGCCAGAGCTGAACCCTTAGGTGAAGAAAACCAGCTTATCTTTTCTGCTGGTCCATCTAGTGGTACGAATTTCTTTTTTTCTCCCAAGGCGAATGTCACTACCAAATCTCCGCTAACCGATATTTATTTGTACTCAATTTCTAGTGGTTCCGTTTCTCATCAAATCAGACAGGCTGGATTCTGGGCAATTGCTATTAAGGGCATTGCCGATTCTTTAACCTATATTGAGATAAACAACCAGGAGGTCAAGTTTAAGGATGCTACCTCTCTAAGGGGAATGAATCCACTTGAGGCCCAGCAAGCTATGCTTGGGGATTTGTCAGAGAAGAAAGCCGCCACAATGGCAATTGGCCCAGCGGGGGAACAATTAATTAAATATGCTTGCATTTTTAGTGAGGGCGACTATTACCGTGCCTTTGGCCGCGGTGGTGCCGGGTGTGTTATGGGCTCCAAGAAACTTAAGGGAATAATAATCTCTGGGGATGGTGTTACTGAAATTGCTGACAAGGCTAAGTTTGAGGCTGCCAAGAAGGCGATTATGGAAAACATACAGGCGAATCGGCAATTGGTAAGATTCCGGCGTGATTATGGGACTGGTGGCGACTTGGACAAAATGAACGAGGCAGGAATCATACCCACGAGAAACTGGCAAGGGGGCACATTTGAAAATTGGGCAAAGATATCCACAGCAACTACAAGCGAAGAGTGGCCTCGGAAAAACATAACCTGCGGCCCTTACTGTCCCGCTATTTGTTCGCACTTTATAGAGCTCGAAAAAGGCCCGTATAAGGGAGCCCATTGTGACGGCCCCGAATATGAAACAATCTATGCCTTCGGCTCTAATTGTGGGATTGATAAGTTTGATTCCATTGTGGCTGCAGCTCAGATTTGTGATGAATACGGAATTGACACCATGACTGCAGGGGTAACTATTGGTTTTGCTATGGAGTGTTTTGAAAAAGGGCTTATCGGACTGAAAGATACCGATGGAGTTGAGCTTCGCTTCGGTGATGACGAGGCGATGATAGTGATGTTAAAAAAGATGGTCAATCAGGAAGGATTTGGTCGACGGTTATCGGCAGGTACGAAAAGGCTATCAGAAGAGATTAAAGGCTCTGAAGCCTTTGCCATGCATACTAAAGGTATGGAATATGGTGGCTACGAATGCCGTGGTCTAAATGGGCAAGCCCTACAGTTTGCCATCAGCAATCGGGGAGGATGCCACCATGCTTATGGATTGCCGGCTAGGGAGGAGTTAGTTGATGGAACTGGAATGGAGATTGAAGGCAAGGGAGAGCAACTCAAGGATCTAGCTATTGGTCGGATTCTTCGCGATTCCTTCTTAGCCTGCAGCTTTGTTGGGAATCTGCTTACTAAGCCAATTCTAGCTGATGCGATTTCCGCTCTGTTTGGTGAGCCATGGTCTGAGGATGACCTGAATAGGGTAGGGGTGAGAATAATGTGTCAGGAACGTTTATTCAATATGCGTGAGGGTATCACCAGGAAAGACGATGCGCTACCGCTAAGATTATTAAAAGAACCAAAGCCCGATGGTCCTACCAAAGGGGCTGTCGTTCCCCTAGAGGAACTAAAGGATGAGTATTATCGAGCTATGGGTTGGGACTTATTAAGTGGTAATCCTACTAACGTACTTCTGGAGGAGCTGGAAGTTGAGAGAGAGAAAAGCCAAAGGAGAAAGCCATAGCACTTGACCGTCGAGGCACGTATATTTGTGACGAATATGGAAATGTGACCCAAGTAACCACTGGATAATTGGCATAAGAGAGATTGGAAATGGCTCGGCTAGTAACTCGCCGGACACTTAGGCAGAGACGGGGATTCTTTTATGGGTATGTCGTGGTAGTATGATTCCGCTGCTAGCCCCCCATAGGATTTTTTTACAGTGGGATGGGAAATCGTGATGAAGCCTTGGAAGAGATCATTCTCTGAGCTTCTTTTCGAGTATGGGCTTAACTTCTGTTGCTTCCACCCGGGTTCTCCACCCTAACTGATCTGCGGGACACACTTTACTCTCGCGGCTGCTTTTTGGATTTTCCAACTCAGGCCGCTTCAATCAAAGAGTTATGCAAGGCCACCTTCTTTGGCCCTCGATACCTGGCTCGACGCACTGCATAGGTTCGGACCAACTACATCCCCATAAAAACGAACAGGTGGTCCGTTACTATGCCGCCTACAGTAATGCTTCAAGGGGAAAGAAAAAAAAGGTCAAAGTCGAAGAAGAACCGACCGAGGTTACGGAGGTCCCCTCTCCACCCGTCTCTAAGGGTTTAAAGAGGCGCTGGTCCCATTTTATCCGCAAGGTCTACGAAACAGGTCCTCTTGTCTGCCCCAAATGCCAAGGGGAGATGCGGAGCATCGGCTTATTGACCAGCCCGAGGTCATCCTACAGCTTACAGGACGCAATTCAATAGCTCATTTAATAAGATCTTTGCCCATGGGAACGTGCCTCCCGACGGTGGCAGAATATTACTAAGGAAGACCTTATATTTTGAGAGGTCCTACCTTTTTTTAGCTTTAGCCTTGCAACAACAAGCTGACTGTCCCGGTGCACCGCGTTGTTTTTATCGAATTTGTCCAGTATTATCCGTGCGGTTAGTTAACGCGGTTCTAAGACTCGATAGCTTTGGCGAGAGGGGGTTAATATGAAGCGTGAGCCATGGAA
>CBDUVV010000158.1:0-3579 GCA_965370755.1 uncultured archaeon
TCGTGCCGTCGTTTCGTCCGGCCGCGAGCACCGTGCCGTCGGGCGACAGCCCGATCCCCGTGTAGGCCAGGTTGAACTTGTCGAAATGCTCCCGAGTATAACGCTCTATCCTCGGCTTATGTCTTACTCTGAGTTCACGCTGTAGGTGGTCCTTGTCAAAGAGGACGCGTATCTCCTTGAGGAGTGATATGAACCGTAGGAGCTTCTCGTTCTCAACAGTCTTTGCTTCCATGGACTTCAGCTCCTTCTTGTGCTCTTCCAAACCAGTGCCCGCGGCCTTTAATTCTCCCTCCAAACGTCCCTGCTCCCTTTCCAGCTTTTTCAACTCGTCGTTTATCGAATCCAAACTGCGTTGAATCTCTTGCCTCGTACTTCTCACCGATGACTGCCATTCCTCCTTGGGCATGGTTTGAAGCTTATCGTAAAATCCGGCTTCTTTCGCATTGCCCTCGATGGACCCCCATTTCACAGACAATTTTTCGTCAATCGCGGCTATGTCCTCTTTAAGTTTATCCTCGTCAGATGCAAATTTCTTCAGGAAGCTCTCAGCAGCTAGATACTCTTTGTAGGAATCCACGTATTTTTGTCGCTCACCTTCGAGAGCGTCGAAGCTCACCTTTAGTTCTGCTATGGCCTTCGCATGCTCCTCGGCAGCTGCTTCTTCCGTCTTTTTGAGGCCTTTTTCAAGCTGCGCTCTCTCCTCCGTTAGTTTCTTCATCTCGTCCTCGTATTCCTCGAATATTCGCCCCTTGTGCTCCTCGTCCAAATCCTGCCCACAGATGGGGCATCTATCATCCACTTCCTCAAGTTCATTGACCGCCTTTCTTATCCTGCTCTCTCCCGCCTTTTTTCCCTCAATCTTACCTTTTAACTCGCTTATCTTTTCCATCCACTTAGCTTGTAACTCTTCAATAGCCACTTTACCCCCGGACTCCACATCCTTCAGTTCATCCAATTTCTCTGTGAACTCAACATATCTTTCATAGCCTTTCTTGTCTTCCTCCACTTTGACCCTATATTCTTTGATTTTCCCCAGGTCCTTCTTCAAACCCTCGGAATTTCGGAATAAATTCAACACCTCGGATAACTCATCATCAAGCAGCCCACAACCATCCAGATTCTTCTTGATACCTTCCAACTTTTCATTCTCCGCCTTCAATGACCCCTTGATTCGGGACAACTCCTCGTTTAATGCTCTCATCCTCAACTCCGCTTCGCTAATCTTCTTCCCTGCATCCTCGATTTTCTCTTCTAAGCCCCTCTCGAGTCTCCCCTCGAAGGCATCTATCAACGCCGGCATGGAATTCCAGGCATTTTCTAGATCCTCGGTGCCTATGAGCCTGCCCATGAGCTTCTTCCGATCGGCTGGGTCTTGTGACAACAAGGCGTCGATTTCCCCCTGCTTTATATAGACCGCGTTGGCGAAGAGCTTCTTATCCATGTGAATGCTACCCTCGACCTCCTTGGTCGTCTGTGACTCCTTCTCGTCGCCCGTAAGCATAGTGCCGTCTTGAAAGAGCTTGTCTGAGGCCGCTTTTCCTCGCGTTCGCTCCACCCTGAATCTCCTGCCATTTGCCTGGAAAGTCAACGCCACCATCAGTCCCTCACTTTCCACACCCCTTGTTATCAGCTCGTTGACCTTAACACGACTGGGTGTCTCCCGAAAAAGGGCAAAATCAATGGCTTCTAGGATGCTCGTCTTGCCAGCGCCGTTCTCCCCAACTATCACGTTGACGCCTTTATCGAACTCGACTACGGCATTCTTATAGGACCTGAAGTTTTTCAGCTCAACCGTCTCAATGATCACTTGAAAGCCTCCAAGCTTCGTTGCCCCAACGGCTGAGCCTCCGTCTTCTCAACCCTGGCTTCCTCGGCCTTATGCTCACTTTTCTTCTCGTGGACATCCGGGGGACGGCTCGTTCCTCCCCCACTTCGTGCCCCGTAAAACTCCTGCGCAACCTCCACGGCCTTTTCGATGTCTTTCTCCGATAAAACTCTGAATAACTCGTAGGCGAAGCCCATCTCCTCTTCGGTTCTATCTGTGCTGCGCAAGGCTTCTTCGAGAAGTTTCCCTACGCTCACTCCCTTCCCCTCAAATGCCTTCTCCTCTTCTTCAACGGGCTTCCTCTTCAGGTCAAGGTATAACACTCGCTCTCTCAATTCGTCCACTAGCCTCTGATACATGCCGGCATAGTCCACCGCTTTTGCGGCGACTTCAAGATGTAGGACTGGACCACTCATCCCTGTGACGATCTTCTTTATCCGGTCTATATCTTCCTCGTTTCCCACTGCATCGGAGATGTGGGGCCTAATGTTGCCGAGATCGATCTTCTGAACGTCAAAGTTCTTCGTGTCCACTATGTAGAATCCTTTGCCGTTTTTCTCGTAGTCCCCAAGCTCGTCCGCGCGCCAGATCTCAGTGGAGCCAGGATAAGCGAGTTTCCCACCGTCGAACTCGTCAACCCTCCTAAAATGCAGATGCCCCATGGCGTAGTAGTCAAAGCCCCTTGGGATGTCGCCTATCTTCAGCTCATATGCCGTTTCGAAGCCGATGTACTTATCCACGCCCTGGTGAAGCATTAAGATGGCCTTTTCGAATCCCTTCGCTTTATCTGCAAGTTCGTCAAGCTTGTCCCTCAGGACATTGCCGTAGCTCTTGGGGATGTAAGGAAGGCCACAGATGAGGATGCCGTCCCTTTCAAACGTGGGCTCGTCGATTGTAAGCAAATTCATCCGCTTGTAGAGGCTGTGGGGCGGGTATGAGCCCTTCCGCACCATCCTGTCGTGATTGCCGGTTATGGCATAGAAACTGATACCGGCCTTCTCGAGCTTGTCGAGGGCATCCTGTACCTCCAACATTGCTTTTATGTGCGGTCTAGACTCGTCGAAGAGATCGCCACAGTGAAGAACGAAATCACAGCGCGCCTCTATGATTTTATCCACCGCTTCCCTGAAGGCTACGTAGAAATCTTCCTCCCTTTCCTCTAGGTTGTACTGCCTGTAGCCCAAGTGGGTATCGGAGATGTGCGCGAAGCGCATGCAATGAGTTATTCACACAGGTATTTTTAACTTTTAGTGAGAGCTTTAGAAAAGTGACAAGAAAAGGAACAATAAGGTTACCTCATTCCAAAGAGCTCATGCTCATCTGGGGCTTCAAGGTTCTCCTCAGTCTTCTTTGGCCTCACAATCGCCTTCACCGCGTTCACCTTGTCCCTAACCACAATAATTTTTCCGGTGCTAACCAAGTTGACCACGATGGTGCTCAGCAGAACCGAGAAGAAAATCACCATGAAGACGATATTCATAATCAAAGTATCACCAATGGCAGCTGCTGCAATTGGCGCTATCGCAGCTGACGAAATACCCCGGGGCCCAGCGAATCTGAGAAGAGTGAATCCTTCATAACCTTCCGTCTTTCTCATATCTCCGGCGATGTATGTCACAAAAATCGGCCTCACCACGAAGACCAGCAAAGCGAACAAAAACTCAGCGAGCAACAGCAGGGGATTTAGGTCTAAGAATATCTGGGCGCCCAGCAATGTGAAGACTGATATACGTAGCATATCGGAGAATTCACTT
>CBDUVV010000159.1:0-3547 GCA_965370755.1 uncultured archaeon
GAGTTCCACCCGCTATGAGCCGAGGATTTCTTTCATTCCGCGGTTAATTTCTGGGTAGCAATGGTTAAGCAGATAATCACGAAGGGGGCCGTTATCAACCAGCCCACCGTAAGGGAGCTTCCGATGGCGTTGAAGACCCAGAGTATGATCCCCAAAATTATAGAAAATTGGAGGTTCGCCTTTCCTATATTGTAGCTCTTCTTCAAGGCTTCTACGCCGCTTTCCCTCTCGGATATGGCTGTGGGAATCGCATACTGGAAGAGGATCATGAGAAGAAGTCCTGGGATCACGAAGAAGATCAAACCAAATAAAATCGCAATCCCGCCGACGATGAACATCACCCAGCTTACGAAGAAGTAATCGAAGCCCTTAAAGACGTCCGCGATTTCCACCTCCTCGCCACGAGTCGCCTTCGAAGCCATGACATAGATACCGAACCAGAGGGGTGGAATTGTGATTATGAAGATCGAACCGAATGCTGCAATCAGGGTGGCTATGATGAATGCCACATAGTTCTTCTTAAAAAGATTGAACCCCTCACTCAAAATATCTTCGGCCCTCATTTCCAACCAAGAAATTTTCTTTAATTCATTATACTTAAATCTATGGAATTTGGGTTGGTTTGACTACCGCTTTGCTAATCCCCTTGAAGTTCGGCCTTTACCGAACGATTTCATGGCATTTAAATATTAGCCACTTATACTTTAATTCATGGAACTCAGCCAAAGTTTAAATAATCCGAATTCGATTCCCTCTACTATGCGAAGGGGAATTGTCATAATCTTGGTTTTGCTCATTCTCTCATCCGCTGGATGTCTTGGAATTGGAACACAGTCTGCGGGGGAAAGCCTAGAGAAAGATGTTGGGGAGGCATCCGGGAGGATGGAAATGGCACTGTCTAAAATGGCCATGGAAGAAGCTGAAGCCCCATCTCTTACTCCTGCAGCTCTTGAACAGGGTGCTGAAAAGACCATCGCCTTAGGCGAAGATGTCGCAGGTGAAGAGGTCATCGCCCCTAAGATCATCTTTACGGGCACAATCGATCTCGAGGTCGAGGATTTCGACCCTGCTTACAGCGAGATAACAAGTATCATCTCATCTTCCGGAGGTTACATTTCTCAGTCCAACGTAATCGTGACCCCAGCCGGGAAGAAGAGGGGAACCTTAACCATCAGAGTACCCCAGGGCGAATTCGAAACCCTGATCGACACCCTATCCGGAATCGGGGTCGTGACCAGCCAAAACATCAACTCCGAGGACGTGACATTAGAATACACTGATCTTAGTTCTCGTGTGATAAACCTCAAAGAGACGGAGAAGAGGCTTTTGGCCCTTTTAGATAAGGCCCAGAACGTATCCGACATCCTGTTAATCGAAAAAGAAATCACCAGGGTGCGGGTTGAAATAGAGCGAATCCAGGGCCGCCTGAATTACCTAGGAAACAAGGTGGACTTCGCAACCCTCACCATAATCATCCACGAGCACGAGCCCATCGAGCCTGAACCTGTGGAGTACCGTGCCAAAATCGATGTAGACGACTTCGATAAAGAGTTTGATAGGATATCCACGGCAGTTCAAGAAGCGGGCGGTTATCTGACGAACGTCAAAATCGATGAGTATGATAATATCAAATTCGGGAGGTTCTCAATAAACGTCCCCCAAAACAAGTTCGATGATATCAAAGACTACCTTGAGGCTTCTGGAGAGGTCAGCGACCAGAGTCTGAAGGGTGTACCCTCCACGGAGTCTACGAGCCTAAACGCGGTTTTCTTCATCTCCATGGATGAAAAGGAGTCCCTCCTAAAGAGCCTGTCTGGTCTGGGCGACGAGTTCACGGAGGCTTTAAGAGAGGCTATCTATGCATTCGGCTATGCCGTTAGCACTGCGATAGTGGCTCTGGGCAGCCTCTTGCCCCTATTGATCCTTACGGCGATTGGATATGCAGTGCTGTCCGCGGTCTCGAAAAAAGAATATTTCATCTGGCTTGTCGTTCTCCTCTCCTTTGTATTTATTGAAAATGGAGGCTGGATAATCATCTTAATCCTACTTGCAAACTACTTTAACAAGAAAGTGCTGCAGAGGAAAAAGAAAAAGAAGAAATAAACAGGCACCTGATGTCAAGGTCATAATCGGCGGCGAGTCAGCAGGGAGGGTCTTCGCCAAGATGGTGGGAGCGGACGCCTACTCAAAGGATGCAACCGAAGGTGTCAGGATAATAAAGGGATGGGTCAGCGCTCCATGAGCAGCCCGAGGTAAGAGCGCCTCTCCATATCCTTTTCCTCCACCCCGAGTTCTAGTAATAAATCTATAAGCTCCCTGGGCTCATATTCCTCCCCGGGCTTCTCGATCTCCATGTAATCCCCCAAGCCCTCGACCTCGTCCAGCATGACCTTCATACCACGCAAGGTGTAGTAATTCCTTGTCTTCTTCACCTTCCTTACCTCGCTGAAGCCCAACTTCTCGAGGATTATCACCGCCGACTTCCCGTCGGAAACCCCAACTTGCTCCTCCTCTCTGGTCTTCGTCAGTTTGTCAACCTTCGGCCCCTTGTACGTCATGATCACCCGCCCGTCCTGTTCTCTCAGGCGGAGGGCCTCGTCCGTAGAGGCGAAATCTCGGGAGGGATGGTTGTAGTAGGTGTCCACCTGTACTTTGGTTTCTACATACTTGGCGCCCAAAGATAGTAGCCTCTTTCTCGTCTCCTCCGGTGCCCTCAGCTTAGCCTTGACCTCGATTTCGAGCATGATGAGTTTATGGAACCCGAGAATAAATTCCTTTTGGACTGAAAATTAAATAGACCCCTATTCAAATTAGACTCAGCTAAACGGGCTCGCGGGTCATCTTTTCCCACACCATTCTGAGGTAAAGGGACCCACACCTTCGAGGCGTATTTTCCACTTGGCCCAAGGGAAGTACCGGTTGAAGAGGTTCACAAATCGAAAGGATTAAATCAAGTTTGTGGGTGGGCCATCGGGGGGCTCCGCCCCCCTCAGGCCAATACGACGACGTATAGCAACCCAAAGCTAAATAATTAATCCAATCGCACGGTAAGTAGCTAGTACCTATAACTTTCATTGAACCTTCGAATCGTATCAAATGAGAGTCCTCAAAACCTAAAAGCGCTGAATACAACCATATTTAATTTTATATGTACTTCTGAATTGGAAAACCTCTTAAATGGACCTACAAGAGGTTAAAACTTTTACATTCAATCATAATTTATGATATCCCATAACTCATTGTCAGGATGTTTATGTTTTAGCCAGAATATCGCCCCTCTTAATTCTTTTTTTTCCTCAATAGTCCACTTGTCCACCCATTGAAGAAATCGTTTAATCGCTTCACGGTCTCTTTGAAGATTTATTTTATCTAATTCAATCAAATCAATTAACATTTGAAAGGAACCTTTTACCTTAACATATGGACTGCTCTCCACATATTTTCCAAATGAATCAGGGTTACATATCCATGAAATACAAATAGTATCAATACGATTTCTATTAGGGGTCCTTACATAATATGGTGCCCTTGCCAATTTGAACACTAT
>CBDUVV010000160.1:0-3537 GCA_965370755.1 uncultured archaeon
GGAGTAAATGATGCGATTAATACTCGATGCCTCAGCGCTCATAGCCGGGACTAGAGCGTTGGAAGAAGAGGATTGTTATACCATAAGAGGCGCTGTTGACGAGGTGCACGGCGAGACCGCGAAACTGTCCGTAGATCTGAGCATTCGGGATGGTTCCTTGAAGGTAGTTCAGCCGAAAAAAGAGGCCCTCAACAAAGCAGTAGATGCAGCGAGGGGATCGGGGGACATAGGGCACCTCTCGGAAACCGATATTGAGCTACTAGCATTGGCAATTGAGTTCAGGGACCAAGGGATCGAAACATCTGTACTCACTGACGACTACGCAGTGCAGAACTTGTCTAAGAAATTAGAAATCATTTACGTTCCAGTGGCCGAAGCCGGGATTAAAAAATACCTGAGATGGAAAAATATATGTAAGGGATGCGGGAAGAGATTCCCTCAAGAGTATAAGGGTAAATGCGACCATTGTGGTTCTGATGTGATTAGAAAGGTGATGGGGAAATGAGAAACGTTGATGATCTAATAGAGAAGGCAAGGGAGCTTAAGAGCAAGGGCTTCACAACTGGTGAGATAGCTGACGAGCTCAACATCTCAAGGGAGACAGCATTGTGGCTGATAACGAGGGAAACCGAGGGACGCGCGGCCCCTCCAAAGGACATATTTATAGACTGGGGTAATGTGGGCTCCAACCCAAACGTGCTTAGACATTTCTCATTGGCCTTGGGCGGGTTGATAGACGAGGTGATAAGTGAAAATGGCCTCCCTAGGCCCGATGTCATCGCCGGGATAGCCACGAGCGGCATACCCATAGCCACGATGATAGCGGAGGAAATGAAGGCATCCCTCGCTGTGATAAGGCCAAAGAAGCTCCTTTGGGAACCTGGGGAAGGAAAGGATGTTGAGACCGGTTTCATATTATCCAACTTCGCGGACGTGAAGGGCAAGAACATAGTGATCGTCGATGACATTATGACCAGTGGTGGGACGCTAAGGGAGACCATACGGTTGCTCCAGGATTTAGGCGCCCGCCCCGTAGCTGCAGTTGTTATGATAGACAAGAAAGGCATTACCACCATTGGGGATACTCCCGTGAAAGCACTGGTTAGTGTGGGCATCATCGGGGAGTAATGGACAGCCTCTTTTTAATCACATGGTGCTATTAATGACAAGCGAACAAAACGTTTTAGGGACGCAGAAAAGCCGTGGGGAGGAGATACTCCTTGAACATCAGGACCTGATAGATGCCGAGCTTAAAAGGGTGTTCGAAGATCACGATACCCCAGAGCAACTTTACGATATGATGAAGTACCATCTGGGATGGCTAGACGAGGACCTAAAGCCAGTTGGACACTATACGGGCAAAAGACTTAGACCTACCTTGTGCCTCTTGACTTATAATTCTCTGAGCGGTGTGTACGACAAGGCCCTGCCAGCCGCCGCGGCCCTAGAACTCATCCACAACTTCTCCTTGATCCACGATGACATCCAAGACATGGATGCGGAGAGGAGGCACAAGCCGACGGTATGGAAGCTTTGGGGCGTTCCCCAAGCCATAAACGTGGGCGACGGAATGCACGTCCTCTCAAACCTGTCCGTCCTGCGTCTGCGTGACTTGAATATCGGCGGCAGCAAAATCGTCGGGGTCATGAAAATACTAAACGACACAGTTATGGAACTTTGCGAAGGTCAGTTCCTGGATATGAGTTATGAGGATCGGATGGACATCACGGCGGAAATATACCTTGAGATGATATCGAAGAAGACTGCCGCCCTCATAGAGGCTGCCACATACATAGGCGCGATTATGGCGACGAATGACGTCAAACTCATTGGGCATTTCAAAAGCTTCGGTAGGAAGATAGGACTTGCCTTTCAGATAGTGGATGACTTAATTGGAATATGGGGAGATGCTGAACATACGGGTAAGCCCACTGCAAGTGATATCAAAAACAAGAAAAAGACCCTTCCGGTGAGCTATGCCTTCCAAGAGGCAGATGCAAATCAAAGGCAGAGACTCGTGGAAATCTATGGGGGCGATGTAAGTGAAGAGGATATCGACGAAGTATTGGATATCTTAGAGCGGACGAAGGCCTATGATTATTCTAGAGATATGGCCAAGAAGCTCGAGGACGAGGCTTTAAAAGAGTTAGAGAAAACCGGCGTTGAGAACGAGGCCATGTCGAAGCTCAAGGACCTGGCTAAGTTTCTGGTCGGACGGACCTATTGAGGAGGGCGATTTTTGAATTCTAAAGAAAGGGTGTTGGGACTCTTAACTGGCAAGGATATTGATAGGGTTCCGTGCTTCAGCGGGATGGGAAATGTCACGAAAACGGGCTTAGATGAATTGGGAGTCATCTTTTCTGATGCTCACCGAGACGCAGGCAAGATGGCTAATGCCTCCGCTTCTACGCACAAGCTCTTCGGTTTTGAGAGTGCAGTGGTACCTTTTGATATGGGGCTAGAGGCAGAGGCCATGGGCTGTGAGATGAACTACTATGAAGGAAGAGACGGCATAATATACCCCACAGTCAAGACGAAGATAATTGATCTTAGCACCGACTTGGAGAAGGCCATTCCCACTGGAGTCGAGGGACGAGGGAGGGTCCCCATGGTTGTGGAGGCCATTAAGATGCTCAAAGATGATGTGGGCGGGGAAGTTGCGGTAGGCGCCTACGTCCTCGGTCCTTTCACTCTTGCCGGCCAGGTCATGGATTTGAATGAACTTTTGAAGGCCTCGTTCAAGGAGCCGGATAAAGTGGAGGCTGTTCTGAACAGACTTGGGGATGTCATCAGTTCCATAGCGAATGAATTCGTTGAAGCTGGAGTGGATTTTCTCACCGTCAGGGAGATGGGGGCTACCAGCGACGTTATTAGCCCTAAGATGTACAATAGCCTCGTGATGCCGCCATTGAAGCGGGTCATCGGCACCATCTCGATACCCAGCATTCTGCACATATGCGGCAACACGAATCCAATAATCGAGATGATGAATGAATGCGGCGCTTCTGCCCTAAGCGTGGAACAAAAAAGCGACATAAAGTTGATTAGGGAAAAACTTGGGAGAGATCCTATAATCCTGGGTAACATCGATCCTTTCAATGTCTTGGTCAAGGGCACTGTGGAGGACGTCAGGAACTCAGTGAAACAGGCCATAGACGATGGCGTAAGCGGGGTGATGCCCGGCTGCGACCTATGGCCGGAGGTGCCCCCTGAAAACATGAAAGCCTTGGTTGAATCCACCGTAGAGTTCGGAGGCTTGTGAGGAGGTGAAGTGAATGGTTGATGAAGAAAAGGTCAATGAGATACTCCAGGGGCTTAAAGACGGAGTTATCAACTACGACGAGGAGAAGGTGAAGAAGTACGCCAACGAGGTATTGGAAAATGATATTGATGCTCAAAAGGGTATTTTAGACGGCCTTGCCGTCGGCATGGCAGTTGTCGGCGATCTCTTCGAGAAGAACGAGTACTTCGTTCCACAGCACCTCATGAGTGCCGAAGCCCTTTACGCAGGACTAGACATTCTGAGGCCTCACGTGG
>CBDUVV010000161.1:0-3530 GCA_965370755.1 uncultured archaeon
GCATCTCGTTGATCTGTGTTGTGCATATCACATGTCTTTAGAGAGTTCTCTTGCCTTGTCATAGCATTTAATGGCTTCTTCAGATTGACCTAGAGCATCGAGAGCTAAGGCTTTGTTAATCCACGCTTTGTGATAGTTGGGGTCTAATTCGATAGCTTTGTCATAGAATTTGACAGCCTCATCGAACCGGCCCAGACTACGTAGTGCAAGGCCTTTGTTGTACCAAACTTCGGCATGGTTGGGGTCTATCTCGAGAGCCTTGTCATAGCATCTAATGGCCTTCTCAAACCCGCCTAAACCACGTAGAGATAACCCTTTTTTAATCCAAGCTGTGACATACTCAGGGTCTACCACGAGGGCCTTGTCATAATGTTCTAGGGCCTTTTCATAGTTATTTGATTCATATTCGAAGTCTCCTAACTTTAAGTAGTTCTCTTTGTCACCTATAGGCGCCGAGAACTTTTCTGCTCCCTCGCTCTGCTCTCTACCGCAATTATTACAAAAAGAGGAATCATCATCGATTTTCGACCCACAATGCTTACAAAACAATCCCACCACTACCTAAAAACTTCTTCCATAGATGAATCATAAAAAGGTTATCCCCCCAGATAACACCCCATTTTAATAGTCGTAGCCCCAATCTTTACCTATGAAAGATAGGCTGTCCAGTTTCGATGTCTTAGCAGTAGTACGGGAGCTTAAGGGGTTAAAGGGCACCCGTGTCAATAAAGTTTTTCAAATCTCTCCGGTGGAGCTTCGGGTCCAATTGAACACCCCGGGCAAGGGCAGATTGGACATGGTCATAGTGGCTGGGACGAGGATGTATATCACGGAGCGACCCAAACAAGCCCCCAAGGAGCCGACAACATTTGCCATGACGTTGAGGAAGTATCTGGGCAACTCGATCATAGATGAGGTTGAGCAGGTCTCATTCGACAGGATTGTCAACATCAAGTGTGTGAGGGGGGACAATGTGCACTTGCTAATAATCGAGCTATTTGGAAACGGAAATGTAATCCTGACTGATGCGGACTACGAGAGCATTTCTATCTTGAAAATCGAGAGATTCAAGGACAGGGATTTATTGCCGAGAAGAAAATATACACTGCCTCCTGGACGCCCAAATCCCTTTGAAACCAGTGGGGACGAACTAGTCGAGATTATTAATAAATCGGGCACAGATCTTGTGAGAGCTCTTGCAAGAGACTTAGGACTGGGCGGCCTTTACGCTGAAGAAGTATGTATGCTAAGTGGCCTCGTCAAGGATACGGAAAGGATAAACAGGGAAGATGGAGAAGCCATTAAGCGAGCCCTCAGGACGCTCCTTGAATCTCTGGATCAAGGAAAACCCATGGTGATATTGGAGGATGGAAAGCCTATTGATGTAGTACCCATGATGCTGGAAGGATATCGTGGAAAAGCCTCCGAGGAATTCGACTCGTTCAACAATGCCCTGGACGAATACTTCAGCAGCCTCGATGAAAAGGAGGACATAAAGGAGGTCGAAGGAGACTTTGGGGGAGAGCTCGGCAGATTCGAGGCAAGGTTAAAGGATCAGGAGGCGCTTTTAAAAAAGTACACGGAGGCGGAAATTCGCTACAAGGAATATGGGGATCTCATATATTCGAAGTTCAATGAGATAGATGAACTGTTATCGGGCTTGACCAAAGCTAGAGAAACTCTCTCATGGGATGACATTTCGAAGGCCTTGAAGGACGGGGAAACAGAAATTACTGGAGCAAAGCTGGTAAGCAAGCTGCTTCCAAAGGAGGGGTTAGTGGCCGTCGATATTGCTGGAATGGAGTTGCGTTTGGACTTGAGGAAGAGTGCAGCTGCAAATGCCGACTATTTCTATAAGCGGAGCAAAAAGTCCAGGGCTAAGATACGGGGGGCAGAAAAACCCATTGAAGAGACAAAGCGGCTGATCGAATCCATTAAACAAGAAGGAGTCAAGGCCGTTGAGAGAGTTGGTAAAACGAAGAAGCGCATCAGAAGGAAGAAGAGGTGGTACGAGAAATTCAGGTGGTTCGTGTCCTCAGATGGTCTTCTGGTTCTGGGTGGTAGGGACGCTACGAGCAACGAGGTGTTGGTCAAGAAACATATGGAGTCAGGCGATTTATTTGTCCATGCGGATATCCATGGGGCACCGGCAGTGGTTGTAAAGGCGGAGGGCAAGAGCGTCTCAGACGAGACGATACAGGAGGCATTTGATTTCGCCGCCTCATATTCTAAGGCATGGAAGCACAGCGTATATGGGCTCGACGTATACTGGGTTAAACCCGCGCAGGTCAGCAAGACCACTGAGCCCGGAGAATACGTGGGCAAAGGCGCCTTTGTAATAAGGGGGAAAAAGAATTCGGGTAAAGGAGCTGTACAACTCGCTATTGGCGTTAAAGTCAATGACGAGGTCAACGTCGTAGGGGGCCCCCTCAAGGCTGTTGAAAAACAAAGTGATTTCGCTGTCAAGATAACGCCAGGTAGGAAAAATAGCGCCGTGATTGCCAAGGAGATAAAGGCGAGACTGGCGAAGACGGCGGGAGAGGTTGATAAAGAAAAGATACTCGGTTTACCAATAGAAGAGTTTCAAGCGTTCTTGCCCGGCGGCGGTAGCGATATCTTAAAGAAGTAATCAAAGATGTCCTAACCGTACATACGAGAAAAATCGGTGGTTGTTGTAGGAACATTACCGATTTGTTCCGTCAGCATCATGGAGAGAAAAACAAAGGACTTGAAGTTACAATCCAGCGCTCTGTATAAATTGTTCTTACTCAGGCCATCGAAGAAAATGGGGTAAGTGAATACTACGCTTGCGAGGATTCCATTGGGATTGAATTGAAACTCATACTGGTTCTCCTTTAAAACAAATTCCTTGCCCATTTTATTTAATAAGGTCTGAAATACATTCGGCTTCATCTTTTGAAGACCGGCAGTATGTTCTGGAGATATTGCTATGGAATTAACCACTACGATTAGATCAGAGACCTTTTTCGGCTGGATTATGTGCTGTTTTGTCTGCTGGCCAACCGGATAATCTATTTCAAAATCGAAAGTAGCGTCATCAGCCTTTATTTCCCTGACTGAATGCTCACTATTCGAGACCCATTTTTTAATGGTTTCTTTTGCTTCCTCAGGCGATCCGATAGTCATTTTCTACACTCAACCATGTTCTATAACCCTATTAAATATGTTACTCTCACAAATCCAAAACGGATCCCAATTCTGAGACTAGTCTCTATACATCTTTGAACTTCTCATAAGCCTTCTCTAAGTGTTCTGGCACCTGGTGGAACTCCGTCTTCATCTTCAAGAGGACCTCGTACTTGCTTAAGAACCGAGGCACGTCCACCGTCTCCTCTTCTTCCATAGTATCCAAAATTCTCTCAAGCAGCTCGCCCTTGGTACCACCGACTTTGAGATCCTTCTCTTTGGCTATGGCCTTCAATTCCGGTACGGTCTTTTTCTTAAGGTCGTTTTCGGCCTGGTTTAATATACCCTCAATCAGATTATAATCCATCAACGGTTCGAATTAG
>CBDUVV010000162.1:0-3527 GCA_965370755.1 uncultured archaeon
TCGAATGTTTCTCATTATGGTACGACGCAGTTTCTCCCTGTGAATGAGACGAAGGTTTGTTCTTATTGTCATAAGAATGATTCTAGGATTAGGGAGTGGTATTTTAATTCTTCTACTTTTGGTCTTTTGCAGTGGTATAATGATTCTTATGATATTAGGCATCCTGCTAAGTTTAATAAGACTAGTGATGCGTCTGTCTTTGGGGGTCTTGTGGCTAATGCTAGTATCTTTGCTACTCCTGTGACGAATAGTGCTTGTCGTTTCTGTCATTTTTGGAATGCGACTAGGCTGAGTCGCTCTAGTTTTCATTCTGAGGAGGCTTCGTTCTTTGGTAAGAAGTATGTTCACCGGGATTATGATTGGGAGGGTGATACTACTGACTGGTATGGCACTGAGCCTGCTCCAGGTGTTTTAACTGAGGGTTGTTTTGCGTGTCATAATAGTCTTATGAGCGGGGGGTCTGGGTCGAATCCTGCTAAGAATTGTGAGGCTTGTCATACGGGGGATCCTCCTGCGGGTCCTTATCTGAGGAATGATTCGAATAGTTTTTTGCTTAGGTCTGATTATAATGAGAGTATTCCGTTGGTTTTTAATCATATTAACTTGTCTACGGCTAATATTAAGACGGATAATATGTCGCTTAAGATTCCGAATAGTATGGGTGGTTCGAGTTGTGTTGGCTGGGATCCGGATACGGGTAATGGTACGTGTCATGGTGTGAGCTGGGAGAATAAGACTAGTGATGATTATTTCTTCTTTGGTAGGGGTATGACGAAGGCTGCGGATGGGGCTTATCCTGAGTATAATATGTATCCTTATATCTATAATGCGCCTATTGATTATCTTCCGGTGACGAGTAATTGTACGTATTGTCATATTGATGTTGGTCAGGTGACTGATGATGCGGAGCGTCGTCGTCGTTGGGGTTCGCCGCCCACTATTAACAGTTCAAACGCCTCAACGTCCATGTTCGGGGCTACAACCCTGAATGATTGCTACGAATGCCATACAACGACAAATGCCAGTCCAAAGAATTTCCACGAGCCGGAGCTTCAGACCGGATGTGAGGGCTGCCATTTCAACTTCGCCTATATGGACAACAGGAACACACCTGAAAAGTGGGTAAACGAGACCCTTTTCAAGGAAAGTGTCCATGGAGCAAGCGATGTTTTCCCCGACGTAATATACTGCGACGACTGTCACACGGTCACCGACAACGGCACAAATAAACACCCTGGAAGTGATCCAAGCGTCTTCACGCCTCCAGAATACGGCTGGAAATGGTGCGAGGCGTGCCATGTGGTTCAACCCACCTATTCCAATCAATCCCCTAGGAAGGATGATCCCCAGAGACACAACATCACAAACAAGCCAGATGATCTGAGGTACAACGTGAGCGGAACCCTAACAAGTCCCCTGGACATAAAGATCGATCAAATAGATCAGACGGGTGGATGCAAGTTTTGTCACAATGAGACAACCTATGACAACGCCCAGAACACCTTCAATAGGACCCAAAGTCCGCCCAAGGACTGCAGATTCTGCCATACACTACCAGATTTAGATCCGGAGAGTCCCTACACGTAGGTGAATGAGATGAAGATTACTTTAACGACAACGGTCCTGCTTTCACTCACAGCACTTATGGTAGCCGTAGCTTTCAATCTCCCGGGCAAGACCACATTTGCCGGGAGCCATACCGCATACAAGACCCGAAACAACAGTGCATACGGCGAGGCGTATTTCTGCGAAAAATGCCACCCGAGCATCGTTGGAAACGTGACAAATTCCATCGCCCACAACTCAACGTATTGCATATGCCACGGCTATTATCCGAACTACACCAAGAGATTCGGGCCCTATGGCGAAAACTACAACTACAGCATAAACGTGAAGCACAACCTCACCAAGAACATCTATTGCACCAACTGCCACACAAGATACAACGATACAGGGGCCATAGCGATAGGTAATGATGTCGATGCAAGGAATCAGTCGGCGCACTACATATTTCTGAATTCGAGCAATCTGACAGAGATCTACAACCGCTCATGGAATTACTTCAATAGGAGCTTCGGACCGTTATGAGAAAACACTTAAAGGGAAAGTTCGACTGAAATGACGAAGTTTTTACAACATTTCCCTTTAACTAGAGCCCAATTCCCATAAAATTTAATAAGGAACGCCCCAAATTTTAGGACGAGGTCTTTATAATGTCGCGATTCCTCCGCCTCATGCAGCAGTACCCCCAGGCCATAAGGAAGTACTGCGATGCATTAAGGTGGGACTATGAAAAGTTCAAGGTCAGCATCAGCGACGAGGGCATTTCTAACCCCGATCTTTACCTTGAGGATCCCAACGTGGCTATAATAGACAAACTCAGCCAGTTTTTGGAGCCCACGAACCAGTCGTCGGTCTTTATAATTTGGGATGATGTGGGAATGGGAAAGAGCAGCATACGGGATTTCGTTGCAAAATCCCTGGACGAAATGGGGGACTACCATGTGGTATTGATAATCGACCCGAGGCTCACTTCATTCCAGCTTTTGAAGGAGATAGCGCGTCAAGTGGGAGTCGAAGAAAAAGTGAAAGACCGGGGGGAGTTGAAGAATTTTTTGACGGCAAAACTTGAGGACTTGGCCGATAAGGGTATCCAAATAATAGTCTGGGTAGACGAGGCCGAGAAGGTGGACGAGGAGATAATCTCTGAACTCAGGGCCCTGAGCGATGTACGAAGCGAACACGGGCTTAAAGTGAGCAAAATAGTTCTCTCAGGCACTCCGCGCTTGATGCAGAAGATAGACGAGTTCATAGAGCACGAACCAGAAGATGCCCTAGCATTCGACGACCGCGCGAGCCTCAACACTTTCAGGTTAAACAGGTGGAGCAGCAAGGATATTCATAACTACTGGAAACTGCTTTCCCAGTTCTGCGGAGAAACAAATCCCTTCACCTTGGAGGCAGCTGAGACGGTGCACAGGGTTAGCGAGGGAAAACCCCGTACCATCTCCCAGATCACAAAGCTCGCCATAAACCAAAAAGCGATGAAGAGCAGCGTTAGCGATACCAACACCCTTGAGATAGACTCTGGGGATATATTGTCCGCTTTGAAGGGACACTTAGGTGAGTGACGGTAAATACTGGGGACTAAGCCTTTGAGAAGGAAATTAGATCTTTCGGAGAAGGTCAAAAAGATAAGTCGAAGAGATAAGGACGAACACATCCTTAAGGCTGTGAAGCCAGATAGCACAGATTTTAAGGCGCCGGTGGAAGGACCTGATATAGAGGACTTCGAATTGGAGTTAGAGGGCGCTCAAAGCGCTGCCTCCGTCGTGGACAGGGCCGCGGGTGAGCGTCTTGATCAAACTTTGACGTTGAAAGGGGGAAAAGAGGTCAAATGGACGGTATTTTTGGACCCGTCAGCTGAAGGCTACGCTTACATGGTGGGTGAGGGTTTTGAAGAGGTAATGACGCGTCCGCCGATCTTGGGCGCTAGGTATAAGAGAGGCACGATTCTCGCCTTCCAC
>CBDUVV010000163.1:0-3482 GCA_965370755.1 uncultured archaeon
AGCTCGAGCGAAGAAAGAAGCGGGAGGCTGTTCCCAAATTTTGGGACGCACGGACGAGGCAATGAAGCCCCTCAATAAATTTTTAAATTTAGTTCTTCCTTTTATGGCGGGACGTGGAACCGCGCATTAATCTTCCCTTCGAGTTGAACTTGATACTGCACCTGAGTCTGGTTGTGCCCGGTGCGTATTTCTACTTCAGATGCTAGATGAGGCAATATCGTTATCCGCTGTACAGATCATGGACTTCTTTTTTAGCCTTTTTCAGCCCCTCTTCCTTTGATTTTGATGCCTTTGCCCACTCACCCAGTACATCCGGATCTCCTCCTCCAAGTTCGCCGTGGAATTTATCTATCTTCACCAAGGCCGGCACCCTCGTCATGAGTCCAACGACGACAGCTTCCCCAATGTTCAATGATGGCAACTGTGAGAGCAGATCATCACTTAATCGCTCGCTGGCCTGCTGCACATGCCGCTGATCGCTGGGCTCAACGAGCCGCATGATGATGGCGTTGTTCGCTTGGGATAATGAATTCTGGTCGAGGCTCTTGGGACGCTGGCTCACCATACACAGACCAACACCGAACTTCCTGCCCTCCCTGGCTATCCTGTCTATCCAGTACTTAGAAAGGGTGGACCTGTGTGCTGGAGCCAATATGTGGGCCTCTTCCAGGATGCAGAAGGCCGGCGGTAGCTCTTTCTTCTTCCGCTTATGTAGCAACCTTCGGAGGATATGGCTCACTATGACATCGGCGTAGTCCTCATCAACGCCGCCTAAATCGATCACGTTGGCCTTACCCTGCTCAAGGAGATCAAGGAGATCAGGGGAATGCTCGTCAAGGATTCCATGATATTTGTCCTGGAAGTCATCAAGTTTTCCCAGAACACCCGATACGGAGTTTTTCTCCGTGGAAGAAAAGCTCTTCATTATTTCTTCGTCCGCCATCTTGGACTCTAAGTGGGCATTCATCTCCGCCACAAGCGAATGGGACCCCGAGCGCACCATCTTTTCAGCGGCTCGAAAAGCCTCCCTTAAGAACCTCTCTTGAATGTAGGCCTTCTCATCGACGTTCATGAGCCTCCTAAGCTCGTTGAAAGTGAGGTATATGGGGTTGAACTTGGGTACAATCTTCTTTACACCGCCGGTGAAGCCAGCCTTGGTGTACTCAGAATGCATGTCGAACAGGATAGGCATGCCTTTCAGCTGCAGGATTCCGTCCACAATGACGCTTACCGCGTTGGACTTCCCTGCGCCAGTTATGGCCAAGATTGCAAGGTGCCTAGTTATCATCTTGTTCGCGTCGAGGCGTACCTCCACATCGGGATGAGATATCAGCCTCCCTATCTTAATACCACCGTTTCCGAATATCTCTTTCAGGACCTTTGGGTCCGCCCTAGTGATCTTGGTGCCGGGCGGGGGCGGAACTCTGGGCAATTGAAGCTCTTTTTCGTTTCCAAGAAGACGTACGACTCCCCTCACATACTGTTCACTCACCCCTTCCAACTCCACGATGCGCTCCACGACTTCAGGGTCATGGAGGTCGCCTGAAATGGATGGGCTCCCCCTCACGAGGCCTTCTATCATGCCCAAGACACGTTTTCCATCGTATTCGAGGGTGACGTACTCGCCGGACGCAGGCATTGTCTTTGAGATAAATGTAACCTCGGTGGGTGAGGCTTCGCCTATGCAGACCCCGAGTTCATCCCTCACTTTAGCACCTCCCTGCCCGTCTTATCGATTAGACCCAGGGAATTTGAGATCATGCGCATATCCTTACTGGTTATGACTACCTCTCTATGTGCCTTTCGTAGTGGATAGGGATAACCGTCGACGCTAACCGCGCTCATCTCCTCAAGAATGTTAATAACGCGCCCATCATCGACTTCCCTGGGTATCTCAATCAGTAGAACGCCCTTTCCGTCGACAAGTCGTGCGTAGCATGAGGTGAATACCAGGCTATTGAAAAATTCGTCATAGGCCGGGAACCTGCGCCGGAACTTGTATGAGAGGGGTTCCTGCTTAAGCTCCGAGAACCCGGATTCCCTAGACATACGTTCATATACTGCCAGGTCAGGCAACCCATCAATTAGAGATGACCGAGTAGAGGTTTTTGAAACTCCCACCACCTCGTCAATGCCTTCTTCCAATAGTCTGAAAATGCACGCCAAGTATTCTAAATATTCCAAGTAAATGGTCTTCTCAATTCTCTTCTCTTTGAACTCTTCAGACAACTTCTCTGCGACTAGCTGCTCCTTCGTCAATCTTTTCTCAACTTCTGGCAGGAGCGAGAGAACCTCCTCTTTTTCCGCCTTACTAAGATCACCACCTGGATGTTTGGGGGAGCCCAAATCACTGCTAAGAGAGCCATCCAAAAGCAATATCTTGGCGTGACCCAACGCCTTCAAGGCGACCTTGAATTCGAATATGGCCCTGTAAAGAGCGAGTCGTTCCTCGATGCGATATAGCTCAATAATGCCGATGTCCGAGGCACTATGCTCTTCAACTTGACCATCGTATGTTAATGCCAAAGCATTCACGGCGTACAGGGCAAATCCTTGATATTTGATGTGGTTAGCGCTCCCATCCTCAGCTCCTATGGGGACCTTTTTTTCGTCGAATTTTGCAGAATTCCAGTGCCCTTTTATGGCGGCTTCTTTTGAAAGCTTGCGGAGCCCATCCACCTCTTTGCTTAGGCCATTCCTCTTCCGGGCGAGGACCTCGTAAGTCTCTTCCAACATGATGTTCTTCCAATAACCCAGTTGCGCCTTTAGGATTAATTATTTTCCCAAGAGAGTAGAGTGTAAGTAATTGAAGAAATAAGTACAATATAGCAAGTTTTTTATTCTCGGATGATAGAGCTTATTGTTGGTGAGAGCAATGGGTGAAGAAGAAGTATTAGTAGGAGAGGTTTTTACCTATTTTGCGAAGGCCGGCGTTGCTGGAATTAAGCTTGAGGACACCCTGAAAGTAGATGATAGGATACGACTCCAGGGACATACAACTAACTTCGAGCAAGTAGTGGAATCGATACAAATAGAGCACGACTTAGTGGAGGAAGCCGGAAAAGGTGAGTCGGTTGGTTTGAAGGTTGCAGATAGGGTCCGACCGCACGATAAAGTCTTCAAAATATAACTAGTAGACTTTCATCAAAATAGAAACTTGTTTATAACACGACTCAATACACCCTTAGTAAGAGTAAAGGGAATGAGGCTAAGTGTCAAGGATTATTAAGAGGGTTTTGAAAAAAAGGGGTTTTGTATAGTGGAAAACGAGCATCGCAATTTCTATGAAATAAGAATTCCTGTTAGCACAATAACCGGTGGACAAGAAGCACCCACAATCCCTATTTACCACGATTTTTTAATGAATAAAATTTATCCAGCGATTGATAAGCTCTATTCTAAAGGATTGATAGATACTTACCATTTTTTGATTCATCAAAATCTGGATTTACGGATTTCTATTCCTGATGAAACTAAAACAG
>CBDUVV010000164.1:0-3444 GCA_965370755.1 uncultured archaeon
ATGCTCGTCTTAAGGAAGCAGTATTGACGAGTCTTCGTTTGATGGGAGTTTCTGTGGATAGATGAAAGTCCGCAATGGGAAGATATTACAGGACCAGGTGCTGACGGGGATCGTAGGAAGTTACCCGAGGCCGAAGTACATCTTTAGCGGAAGCGGTAGGGAGCTCCTCGACAACCTCGGTATGACCTTCCGTGATTTGGAGGAAAAAATCGGGGCCGAGGAATTTAGAGAGAGGCTCGATAGGGCCGCACTTATGGCCATAAAGGATCAAAATTTAGCAGGAATCGATATCATCACCGATGGGGAGATGCGAAGGGATCATTATGTGCTGTATGTTCTGAGAGGGCTGAAAGGATTCGATTTTGATAACCTGAAAAGAAAGTCGATCCGGGAGGGCGTATACGTCCGCGACCTCCCAACGGTTGTAGGCAAGATCGACTACAAAAATCCGATCTTATCCTACGACTTTGAGTTTACTAAAAAATACGCAGACGGCATCTCAAAGATTAGCCTGCCAGGACCGTCCACCGTGGTTGACAGCGTGGCCGATGGTTACTACAAAGAGGATACGGCGGAGATGGCGATGGATTATTCCAAGGCCATTAGAAACGAAGTGAAAAATCTAATTGAAGTCGGCTGCCGCATTATCCAATTCGACGATTCAATGATGTTACGATATCCAGAGCAGGCCGAAGAGTGGGGGCTGGATGCCTTGCACGAATCTTTTAGAGGATTTGAGAACAAGGCCACATTTATTACCCACATATGCCGAGGCTACCCAGACAAGGACCTTGAGGAAAAAGGAATCCCCTACAAGGCGAACAAGGACAACTACGGCCGAGTTTTGAGCCTGCTAAGCCAGTCGAACATTGACGCAATTTCAATCGAGGGAGCCCAAAGCCAGCTGGATTTATCCGTGTTGCTCGAGGCCGGAGAGAAAACGATTATGCTTGGAGTTCTCGATGTCGGATCCGATAAAGTTGAGACGGTGGAATCCCTTGTAAAGAGGGGAAGAGAGGCTCTTCAGTATTTGCCAAAAGAACGGCTAATTTTAGCCCCTGACTGCGGGATGCTTGAGCTCTCGCATACGGTGGCCAAACAAAAGCTAGTGAACGTTGCAGCCGCAGCCTCAATCCTAAATGAGGAATAGACTTCAGTGGTGGACCAGGATTTTTATGACGTCCCCGTTTTCCAGCTCCTTCTCGCTGCCGATCTTCCTCTTTGTCTTGGCATCCAAGGCACCGAGGAACTTTTCGCCAATCTCCGTGTGAACCTTGAAGGCAAGGTCCTTTGGAGTGGAGCCCGAGCTCATGAGGTAGGCATCCGGCAGGACATTCCCGTCCTTGTCAGTGTAATGGTTCTCGTCCTCAACCGGGTAAACCACAACCCTCTTTAACAAATCAAATACGGCTGTGTTAACGCACTGCTGCACGCCCGTGTTGCCGAACCTAGCAAAGACATTCTTCTCAATGATCTTCAGCCCCTGGGCTTCCTTGTCGGATATCTTTGAAGAATCGATGGTCTCGAATTCGCCATCTCCGGGCATATACTTAATAGCCCCTTTGTCAGCGAGCCTCCTCAGCACGTACTCAGCCATGGAGCTCACCGGGATTACAATGGCATCCTTTAGCTCCTGCTGGAGGCGCTTTATGTTCTCCTCAGCCACATCTACGTCCGTCTTATTAGCGGCTATGATGATGGGCTTTGACACCTTCCTAAGGGATGTCGTAAAACTCAATATCTCCTCGTCGCTCCAGGCGTCTGGCCGGTCTTGGTCAACCTCTGAATCCCGGAGGGCATAGTGGACTTCTGCCTCCCTAAAACCCAGGCCGATGAATATCTCCTCGAAGTACTTGGCGAAGTCCTTACTCTCCAACTTTACCTTCTGCGTAACCTTCTTCCAGTTCTTCTTGAATATCCCAAAGAACCATTCATCTATCTCTTTTTCTAGGAAGCGGACATCGTGGAGGGGATCATGGCTGTTAGGCTTCAGCATGTTCCCTTCGTCATCTGTGCCTCCAGAGGCGTCCACGACATGCACAAGGACCCTGGCCCGACGCAGTTCATCGAGAAACTTATTACCAAGTCCCCTGCCCGCATGGGCATCGGGCACGAGCCCGGCCACGTCAATCATCTCAACGGGGATGAAGCGCTCATGGTCTAAACATAGGGAGTTCTTCGGGTTACAGGTTACGCCGAGCTCTTTACCCGCGCATTCAACTCGGACCGACGCCATGGCCCTGTTGGACCCGACGGTTGTAAAAGGATAAGAGGCCATCTGCACTTCAGAGTGGGTGCTAGAATTGAAGAAGGTGCTCTTGCCTACGTTTGGCTTTCCCACTACACCGATCTCCATAATAGGGAATCATGGATTTGGATTAAATAATTTGAGGTCTAACCAACTTTGCTAGAAAAGTCGTTTGTGCTAATAAAGTACTGTTGTTGATTTGGCAGGATTCGAACCAGGTGTTCAACCGCTACCAGGCGCTTTTAACACACTATTCACAACAGTCTTTGAAAAGGGGGATATTACCCTGGGAGCTTACTTTTGCATTTTACCGGGACCAAAATATAGAGGCTTGAAACTAGAGAAGATTGATATAGAACGCTTTTTATATTTTTTATATGGATTGGACGGGAGAGCTAAAAGACAGTGTTTGCACCCTTGAGCAGCTAGAAGAATACACAGATTTTACTTCAAAGGAAAAAAGGGAATTAGAAAAGGTTATTGAAAGACATCCGATGCGAATTACCCGGTACTATGCTTCTTTAATCAATTGGAATGACCCCCATGACCCCATTAGGAAAATGGCAGTTCCATCAATTGGGGAGTTAAATCTCTCTGGTTCTTATGATACAAGCGGTGAGAGGGAGAATACTAAACTGCTGGGATTGCAGCACAAGTATCCTAAAACTGCGCTAATTTTAGTTACCAATCGCTGTGGGGCTTATTGCAGGCACTGTTTTCGGAAACGGCTGGTAGGCCTCCCAACTGAAGAAATTATCCGAAGATTCGATAATTCAGTGAAGTATCTAAAAAACCATAAAGAGATTAATAACGTTCTCATAAGTGGAGGGGATCCCCTTGTCCTACCAACAAAAGTGGTTGGGAGATTTCTTGAGAAGTTATCCGAAATTGAACACCTGGATTTTATCAGGATTGGTACTAAAGTGCCTGTGACTTTTCCCGACAGAATTCTAAACGACAGGGAACTGCAAAATACCCTCAAGGAAACTTCGAAAAAGAAGAGTATATACGTTGTTACTCATTTTAATCACCCTGCTGAGATTACTAAAAAGTCCACTGTTGCTATAAGTAAGATAATTGATTCGGAAGTTATAGTAAATAATCAAACAGTTCTACTTAAAGGCGTAAATGACAACGCTGAAACATTAGCTAAACTGAAAATCGGACTCTCGAGAATCAGGGTAAATCCATACTAC
>CBDUVV010000165.1:0-3441 GCA_965370755.1 uncultured archaeon
CTCACCACCTGACAAGGTCTTTGCGTTTCGACTTTCGTAGCCTTGAAGGTCTACAAGCTCAAGGGCGGTCTTAACCTTTGTGTCAATTTCTTCTTGGGGTATCTTCCTTATTTTCAATCCATATGCAACGTTGTCGTAGACACTCGAATTTAGCAGGGGCGCGCCCTGGAATACCATAGACATCCTCCTCCGGAATTTGACTTTCTCTTTTTCTGTAACCTCCCGCCCATCATGAAGCATCTTCCCCTTGGTGGGCGTGTCGAGGAGGTCTAGGAGTCGAAGCAGGGTTGTCTTCCCGGCCCCACTTGGACCTATAATAGCGAATATTTCCTCCTTTTCGAGGCGGAAGCTGATGTTCTTTAGAACGTCCTTTTCGTCATATCGCTTGCAGAGGGTCTTGGCTTCTATCATCGCCTTGCCTCCTTCAATATCATGAGGGCAAAGTTGACGGTGAATGCTAGAGATATGAGGATTAGGCCTAGGGCAATGGCTGTAGAGAAATCTCCCTTCCGAGTCTCCACGGTTATTGCGGTGGTCAATGTTCTAGTGTAGGATACCTCGTGTCCAAGCTCAAAGAAGGCTATGTTGCCGCCCACGATGAGTATGGCCCCCACCTCCGCTATCGCCCTTCCGAAACCTGCCAAGACGGCTGTGGTAATTCCTGAACGGGCCTCTTTTAGTGAGAGGATGGCGACGTCCCACTTGCTTCCTCCGAGGGAGAGGGCCACATCTCCTATGGCGCGTTCGACGCTGGCTATTGCGGGCACTGCCACTCCTATGATTATGGGGGTAGCGAGGGCGAACTGGGCGATTATCATGGCGAGAGGGGTGTAGAGTAAACCTAGAACACCCAGGGGTCCAGAACGAATCAATATTAGGAGGATCACCAGACCAACCACAACCGGGGGCAATCCCATGCTGGTGTTGATTACGACGAGGGATAGCCTCTTACCTTTGAAGTTTCTTAAGGCCAGAAAGACCGCTAGCGGTATGCCGACTAGGGTGCTAAGTAGTATCGCCGTCCCTGAGACCATGAGGGATAGCTTGGTCACGCTGAGAAGATAAGGATCGAGAGAAAAAATGAGTTCTAATGCCTTGAGCAGCCCCTCCGTGAGGAATTGTAAGCTTGAGGTCATCCGAGCATCGCCTCCGGCAGGGCATCGGGATAAAACAAAGAGGCTCCATGTTCAGACACCCCGAAGTTCTTTATGACCATCTGTCCCTCGAGAGAGGTAAGATAACCTATGAAATGCATGGCAAGCTGGTAGTTCACGTGGGGGTTCTTGGCGGGGTTGACGGCTATCACGCTGTAGGGATTCAAAAGGGCTGGATCGCCCTCTGATAGTATTTCTAGATCAATGCCCTCTACGGATAGATAAGTGGAACGATCAGAGAGGGTATATCCATTTCCTTGGTCTGCGATTATTATCGTCGCACCCATGCCCACGCCGGTGCTCTTGTACCACGAACCTTGTGGCTCGATGTTGGGCTCTTTCCACAGAGATAGTTCTTTCTTGTGAGTGCCTGAGTCATCTCCGCGGGAGTAAAAGTCCGTTTTTACATCGGATATTTTCTTCAAAGCAATTGAGGCATCGGTGGTGCCCTTGATTTCGGCTGGGTCATTCTTCGGGCCTAGTATCACGAAGTCGTTGTGCATGATAGCCCGTCTATTCACTCCGAATCCATCGGCGACGAATCTCTTTTCCACATCGGGAGCATGAACGATTACAGCGTCAGCGCCCCCTAACTCAGCTTTTTTTAGCGCAGCTCCCGTGCCCTGAGCGATTACCTTCACTCTGCAGCCGCACTTCTCCTCGAAAGGCGGAATGAGAGCTTGAAGAAGCCCGCTATCGTAAACGCTAGTGGTCGTTGCTAGGATCAATTGGCCGCCCATGGACTTCTGTTGAATGGAGGGTCCTTGGAGGCAGCCAGCTAAAGCTAGTAACAGTAATATATAGAGGTGCTTAGGCATTATAGAAGAGGGATAGACCACCCCTTATTTAAGTATTTCCGTTTGCCTTTTACCCATTTGTTAAATACATCTATTTAACAATTATATTTCTGGCACATGAGCAAGGGCCTGTTTAACCAGTTCAGCCGGATACTCGTAGTCCTCCAATTTACCCGAGAAGTAGGCTTCGTATGCACCCATGTCGAAGTGCCCGTGTCCAGAGCAGTTGAATAGCAACGTCTTCTCGTCGCCGCTCTCTTTACACTTCTTAGCCTCATCTATTATCAGCTTCACGACGTGGGCGGTTTCGGGGGCAACGCATATCCCCTCGGTCCTTCCGAATAGGGTCGCGGCCTCGAAGGCTTCGTTCTGGTTGTATGCCCTGGCGCCTATGACGCCTTCATCGTAGAGGAGACAGACCAAGGCTGAATCGCCGTGGTACCTAAGACCCCCTGCGTGGATGCCAGGCGGCACGAAGTCATGGCCCAAAGTGTACATCTTTATCAGCGGTGTGAGCATTGCAGTATCACCGAAGTCGTAGCGGTAGACGCCCTTGGTCAATGTCGGGCATGCCGTGGGCTCCACTGCGATCGCTTCTAGATCTGGCTTGTCTCCCTTCAGCTTGTCGTGCAGGAACGGAAAAGAGATGCCGGCGAAGTTGCTTCCGCCTCCACAGCAAGCGGCCACCAGATCGGGGTATTCATCCACCTTGGCGAGCTGCTCTTTTGCCTCTAATCCAATGATGGATTGGTGAAGCATGACGTGATTGAGGACAGAACCCAAGGCGTATTTGGTATCCTCGTGAGTAGCAGCATCTTCCACTGCTTCCGAGATGGCGATACCCAAACTACCTGTGGTGTTGGGCTTCTCCTCGCGGATCTTCATGCCCGCTTGGGTCTTATCCGTCGGGCTGGAATGGACTTCGGCGCCCCAAAGGTTCATGAGGTTCCGCCTATACGGCTTCTGCTCGTAGCTGACTCGCACCATGTAGACGGTGCACTGTAAACCGAACATGTTGGTGGCGAAGCTCAATGCCGAACCCCATTGCCCGGCTCCTGTCTCGGTGGCCAGCCTGGTGACGCCCTCTTTCATGTTGAAGTAAGCCTGGGCGATTGCCGTGTTTGGCTTGTGGCTTCCCGGTGGGGAGACACCCTCGTATTTGTAGTAAATCTTAGCTGGTGTTTTGAGGGCTTTTTCGAGTCTTGTGGCCCTGTAAAGAGGCGTCGGTCTCCAAATAGTGTATGCATCCCGCACTTCCTCAGGAATGTCGATCCACCTGTCCTGGCTGACCTCCTGTTTTATCAGCTCCATAGGAAAGAGCGGCGCCAGGTCCTCTGGACCAATGGGCTCCTTGGTACCCGGGTTAATAACAGGTGGAAGTGGCTTCGGCAGATCAGGTTGAATATTGTACCATCTCTTAGGGATTTCATCCTCCCCCAACATTATCTTGGTCTCCATAAATACACCTCCTCAAGTCCGCCATGAGATAG
>CBDUVV010000166.1:0-3382 GCA_965370755.1 uncultured archaeon
TTGGGGGTCCTGTTTGGACAACGGTCTAGGTAGCGGGTGGCATGGATAACCATCCGTCTATATTTATCTTTGACGGGGAGTGAAGGATTTTTAAGATATGGTACAAATCACTATGGGGAATCGGTGATGTACGCCATAGAATGCACCGGGTTGACAAAGAGGTACGGCGAATTTATAGCCGCTGATGAAGTGGATTTCGCGGTAGGGAAGGGCATCATATGCGGACTTCTTGGGCCTAACGGTGCCGGTAAATCCACAGTAATGCGGATGCTATCCTGCCAGAGTCTGCCTGACGGTGGATCGGCCCTCGTATCCGAACTGGACATAGTAAAGGACAAAAAAGAGGTGCTCTCAATTCTGGGCGTAGTCCCTCAAGAGCATAGCTTCTATTTAGATCTCAGCGTAATCGAGAACCTCCTGTATTTCGGCTCGTTGTACAATGTTCCAAGTATCGAATTGAAGAAACGATGCAACGAGGTGCTGCAACTCCTCGAGATATACGATAAGAGGGATGCCAGGTCAAGTTCTCTATCCGGGGGTATGAAGACCCGGTTGAACATAGCATGCGCCCTGGTACATAAACCCGAAGTAGTGATTCTAGACGAACCCAGCGTTGGTCTTGATCCAGTATCCAGGAGGGCCCTTTGGAAGACCATCAAGAAGCTTAAGAAAGAGGGTGTAACTGTGCTTCTGACCACCCATTACATGGATGAAGCCGATGAGCTCTGCGATGTGATATACATCATGCACAAAGGAAAGATTGTAACCCAGGGCTCGCCCGAGGAGCTGAAGAAAAGCATTGGAGAAAGCGTAGTCACCATCAAGAGCAAACCGGGTAACCTAGACGAGGTAAAACCCAAGGTTGAAAAATTACGAGGAGTCATCTCCTGTGGAATGACACGGGGGAGGTTCACAATAACCATTAAGGAAGAGAGCCTTAATTCGATACTCGATGCCTTCAAGCATATGGGGGAAGAGGTGGTCGCCGTGGAGGTCAGCGAGCCGAGCTTGGAGGATGTCTTCATTCATGTGACCGGGGAGGAGTGGCATTGAGGATCTTTTCCATAGTCCAGAAGGATTTGAAGATTTACCTGAGACAGAGGAAAACCCTCATGTTGATGATCCTAACGCCAGTGCTGATAATGCTCATAGTGGGCTCGGTTTTCTCTGGTGGGTCAGAGCGTGGTCTGAAGAACGTGAAGCTCGGAATTTCCGGAGCCCAAAGCCGGGAGGGGACTCTCATAGTGGAAAGCCTCTCCCAGGAGGACATGTTCACCATAGAAGAATTGAACGTTACATCCTCGGAAATGGAGGGACTAGTTAGTAGCGGCGTGTACAGCGCTGGCATAGTTCTGCCTACGAACCAGAGCGCTCCCCTTCAGTTATACGTGGACAATTCTAAGCTCCAAATCGCCCCGGTGATATCCACCGTTTTCCTCACGGTCACGGAGAAGATATCCTTCGAGATTACCTTGGCATTCATTGAGGAACTTTGGGAAAGCCTCCAACGAATGGAGGCCCAAATGGACCCCCTAGCCAACGAGGTACGAAAGGTAAACGCCACCATCAATGACATCAACGCCGATGCTCAGCAAATCAAGGGCTCCATGGATTCCCTGGACATAGTGGGTCTAAGGGGGTCGCTACGGGAGATGGGTAAAGCTTTAGATGATATGGAGCGCGACCTGGGGACGAGCCGGGTGGACCTGAAGAATACACGCGACGAGCTTAAGCAACTCAATTCTAGTGTGGGTGACATAAATTCCGAGAGTTCGGAATTGAGGGACGAGATGAAGGTGGTCGTGGACAACATCAATGCAACTGACCAAGCTCTTCTAGAGCTCCAGAGCGACCTACAGAAGGTTCACAATACGACCTGCTTCAACCTGACCGCCCTCGCGCCTAAGTGCTTCACCTTAGAACAGTCCATCGGGCAGATTAACTCCACCAGGACCCTTCTGCATAACAGGACTAGCAGAATCACTAATTTCTATGAGAACCTCAACGCGGTGACCGAAAGAAGCGCTGAACTCCAGGAAGCGATAAGCAGGATCGATGTGCGATTGGAGCAGATGGACGGCTCCATAGCAACTTACCTGGATAGATTGGATGACCTTAGAGGAGAGATACGTCCGATAGATGAAGCCATAACCGAGATCGATGGAATAAGGAAGCGTACCACTGCCACCTTTATTGAGGTAAGCGAACTCACGTTGGAGATAAATCGCAACGCAGACGAACTTGTGGCAGCCTTGGAGGAAAGCAAAGAGACCCTGGAAGACGTCGTGGCCAGGCCACCAACGGCTGTGGTCTCCCCCATCGGGCTGGAGAAGCTCAGCGTGTTCACCGAGAGGAGCTATCTCGACTTCGTGTTGCCCAGCATAACAGCCATCGTAATGATGTTCGTATCTCTACTTTTGGCATCCATTACCATAGTGCAGGAGAAAAAGGGTGGAACCCTCTTGCGCACGTTGCTATCCCCCATACGCCTACATGAACTCCTCTTGGGGAAGATCATCTCTTTACTCGCCATATCATTGCTTCAGGCGGTTATCATCGGGGGTATCGCGAGGTTCGTTTATGGAATCGAGATACCCATGCAGCATATCGTTCCCCTTATGAAGGGCGTATTGATCTACTCGGCGAGCTTCACCGCAATCGGAATGGCATTGGCCACCTTTGCAGACTCCGAGAACACCGCAATGCTTTCTTCTCTCGTATTGAGCGTGCCGATGATCTTCCTCAACGGCGTCTTCTTTCCCTTCGAGATGATGGCTCCCCGCATAGCTGAATTTGGAAAGATGCTGCCTATAACCCTAGGGTCAGACATGTTCCGGGACATCTTACTCTACGAAAAGGGGATATCAGCAGAAACCACTTATTCCTTTGGAGCGTATTTCATAGGCGCCTACCTAATTTCATACCTCCAGATGCGAAGGCTCGCCGTGGATTGACTCGCGAACCTTAAGCAATATTTATCTTCGACGAATGGACACTGTTTTAGCGAGGGGAAACATGAGGAACCAAGAGGCCGCCGCGTTACTTTACGAGATAGCCGATTTGCTGGAACTTAAAGGAGTGAGCATCTACCGCATCATAGCGTATCGCGAGGCAGCCAGGAATATCGAGCATCTTACCGAACCGATAGAGGTCTTAGACGATGAGAATCGGCTCATGGAAATACCCAGGGTAGGCGAGGCAATAGCCCAGAAGGTCCATGAGTTCCTCACCACTGGCGCGTTGCAATACAGAGAAAAACTTCTGAAGGAGATCCCACCAGGTTTGATAGAGATGCAGGAAGTCCCGGGAGTCGGTCCCAAAACTGCGATGCTCCTTTACAATGAACTTGGCATCAAAAGCGTTAATGAGCTCGAAAAGGCGG
>CBDUVV010000167.1:0-3370 GCA_965370755.1 uncultured archaeon
ACTCGATATCGCGAAGGGCAATCCGAAGGGGCTTTCACCCAACATGCCTCGGCATGCCATGGTGGGGGCAATGGATCGGGACCCCCGTGGTTTCGATTCGTTCAGGAAGCAAGTAAGGTCAGCGTGTTTAAATTGTCAAAAGGGCGTTTCGATCGCTTCGCTCCGAAGTCGATTGCATGAAGCATGCATCGTGCGCGCGCTAGGACGACTGTGACAAATCTCCCTCGAAGCTGTTTAAAGATGCGGCGACCCAAAATGCATCCTCCTTCGGGCCTAGATTCACATTTTTTTATTACGATTGCTCTGGAATTTACTTATCCGCCTTCTCCAGCTCCATACCCTCTTCAATCAGTCTCTTCATTGTCCCTTTTTCTTCTGTTTTTCGTGAACCGAGGGCATCTTTCGGAATGTCCGTAGTTAGAGCTATGATTTCCCCTACGTTTTCCAGGATCCTATACATCCTCTTGCTCAAGTAGAAATTATAAACGAATCCGCCAAGGAGCAAAAAGTAAATTCCCACAAAACTTAATCCAGTGAGCTCGTCCATATCTGACGCTTACCTCCTTCTTTGTATATAGTCACCCACCACGGATATAGATATCTACTCGCGGCCAATGCAAATTCATGCACAAATCCCAATAGAAAAATAAAATAGTAAGGCGAGACGAAAGTATAAATGGTGGTCTAGTCAAGACGGGGAGTGATTTGTAGTGTGGCGCAGGAATTTGAAAGGGTCCACATGGCTTTTCATAATCATCCTCGGAGCATTGGCTGGATGCACCCAACGAGGGGTAAAAACCAATGAAGTGGAATCAATGGAGGTGACTCAGATGAAAATTTCTAGCACGGCCTTCGAGCACGGCCAACCGATACCAAGTAAATACACCTGCGAGGGGGGGAACGTATCACCGCCGCTGGCCTTTGAAGATGTCCCGGGAGAAACTAAAAGCCTGGCCCTCATTGTGGACGATCCAGATGCCCCCGTGGGCGTCTTCGACCATTGGATAGCATGGAATCTCAATCCCGACACCAGGGAGCTTCATGAAGGCGCCCGTGTGGAAACCCAGGGTAAGAACCATTACGGGGAACTTCAGTACCGTGGGCCATGTCCGCCCCCGGGTTCACCCCATCGCTATTTCTTCAAGGCCTACGCCTTGGACACCATGCTCGATCTAACCCAGGGCGCAACAAAAGGACAGCTTGAAGAAGCAATGGAAGGCCATATCCTCGCCAAGGGAGAGCTGGTGGGAACGTATAAGCGGTAATTGTCTAAAGCAAAGGGTGATAACCGAGCCCGCCACAGGTGCTACCTTTTTGTGGCGGTGTACACCAGATTGTAGTATATGTCGGAGGAACTGGGATTCCGCAGAAGAACCTTCCTTTTAGGGGGCGCAGTGTTATTTCTGGCACTAGCCATCATTTTTTTTTTGGACGTCCTTTGACAAGGCGCTCATAGCGATGATTTTGGGCCTCGCGTATTTGACGGGCCTCATATCCCTGATTCTCGGAATCGCATTCTCCATCTTGGCTTATATTGTATCCCTGCCCATCATCGCCTCCCTCTATGCCTACATCGCGTTCATCCTGGCTAAGATCAACTACATAGTATTCAGGGTCTTTGTGGCCAAAATCCTGAGGAGAATGGGCTGGTACAGGAATCTGGAGCTTCGGATCAAAAACAGCGCAGCAGTAAAGTATGCCGCAGAAACCCTCCACGGTTTCCTGCGTAATTTGGGGCTGGAAAAGCCCCTGAGATTCAGATTTCTCGAGGTGAACGAGTGCAAGCACTGCGGGAAGGATGTGCCTGCAGACGGCAACCTATGCCCCTACTGCGGCGAGAAGTCTACGAGCTGAAATATTCCGTCGGGTTGGATGGTAAACTCTGAACTTATGAAGACTTTTCTTCCGACTCCTTCTTTACTTCCTCGAGTTTCTCTTTAAGCTCCTTGTTCATGTTTTCAAGGTATTTCAGCGATGCCGATAACTCGTTAAGCCGTTCGACCGCTCCTTGGCTCTGCTCCCTGGAGACATGCACCGAGGTCGAGACCTGGGAAAGTTTCGTATCCACTTCCTCCTTGAGTCCGCTGAAATTCTCCTTGATGGACTCCTGCAGCTCCTGCGCCTCCTTGACTGTCACCGGAAGTTTCTCGACATCTGAGGACAGCTTTGACAAGGCCGACCTGATGGCATCCTCCGAGGTTTCCCTGATTTTCAACAGCTTTAGTTTGATATTGTTCTCGAACTCCTTCTGGGCATCCTTAATATCCTGTATGTCTTCATCTGGGCCTCCGCCGAGAGACGAAAACTTCTCAGAAAGGCCACCGACTGAATCACCCAAACTTTTCAACGCATCTTCAACCCCAGAAAGCCTGCCTTTTGACTCAGAATCCATTTCAGAACCAGATTCCACTTGGCGTGCAAGGTTCTCGAGTTCCCATTTTATAGACGCAGAGGCCTCGCTCAACCGTTCGGCGGACTCGACACTACGCTCCTTCAAAGTATCCATGAAATTAGAGATGCTGGACAGCTTCTCATCAACCTCGACCTTGAACCTCTCGAGATCCTCCAGCCCTTCTCCTCCTTGAGCGCCCATGGCTTGCTCGACCTTGGATGTCAATTCCTCTATAGCCGACTTGACGGCCGCGTCCGAATCTTCCCTGATCTGCAAAAGTTTTAGTTTGATATTGTTCTCGAACTCCTTTTGGGCATCCGTCAAATCCTGAATGTCGACTCCGGGGGCCTCATCAAGAGTAGATGACTTCACAGACAGAGCATTAACAGAATCGTTAAGGCCCCTTAACGTCTCTTCGACCCTGAAAATCCTGTCCTCAACATCCTCTTGAGATCCCGATTCTACTTGGGCCGCTAGTCTTTGAAGTTCGTCTTCCATCTTCTCAAACATTGATTCGAAATCCTTCATCTGGACCTTTGACTTCAGACTGTGCTCCCTTGAAAAAACGCCGGGTGCGTGACCGCCGGACAGCCTCTCATCGACCTCAGACTTGAACCGTTCGAAATCCTGCTTCAAAGAAACATCAACTTCCCCGGCCTCAGAAACACCTACAGGTGCCTGTTCAACTTTCGAAGATAGATCAACCAAAGACGATCTAAGCTCATCAATCTCCCCAGAAAGCCTCGAAACAGCATCCGATGACGGTCCCTCTTCCAATTGGAAGCCCGTTTCATGGCTGCGTTCTTTCAACGACTCCATTGATTCCGAAACCTGTGACATCTTCGCCGCCATCTCCTCCTTGAACACACCGAAATCCTGCCTCAAAGAAACATCGAACTCTCCTGCCTCAGGAGCGCCCACAGCCGAATGCTCAACCTTCGAAGATAGATTAGCCAAAGACGCCCTAATCTCGCCAAT
>CBDUVV010000168.1:0-3336 GCA_965370755.1 uncultured archaeon
GTGGGCGTCGGCTCGCCGCCTAAAACATCGGTAAGGGAGTAAGTTCCACCACCGCATACCTGCGCCTGGGCCCCAAGCCCCTTGGAATATATCTCGAATACCATACCTGTGTAGTAGTCCAATCCCCTTGCGATGCCCAGGTCCAAGGTGCATTCCACTTCCATTACTTCAAGAAACCGAAGGGTTTCCTCCAATCTCCGTAGCCGCTCAATGGCTTTTTTTAGTTCCACACCACCCTTTTTTATGAGGGCCTCGGCTTTACTCAAAGAATCCTTTCCATCTTTGAGTTCGATTATCCCAATCAATAGATCCTCATGTTCACTTGGCATTCCCAAGCCCTTCAAAACCGGCCTCACATCTTCACCTTTGTCTATGGCAGTCATCACTTGGGCTTGTTCAGTTCCATGGACTCCTGCGGCATCGAGGAGGGCTCTGAGCACACCCACATCCCCGATGCTCACCTCGAAACCCTCAAGCCCCAGTTCTTTTAGCACTGAGACCGATACGGCTATGACCTCGGCTTCAGCTTCGACATAAGAACTCCCGATGAGCTCAACTCCAGCCTGAGTGAACTCCCTGTAACGCCCGGACTGAGGTCGCTCGTATCTGAAGCAGTCGCCTAAATAATATAACTTGATAGGCTTGGGTGAATGAGTGAGCTCTTGTAGATAAAGCCTCATCGCCGGAGCGGTGAGTTCGGGTCTGAGGGTGAGGTCCCTCCCTGATTTGTCCTTGAAATGGTAGAGATGGCTCGTTATCTCCTCACCAGATTTCGCGGTGATGAGCTCGAGGTGTTCGAGTATAGGGGTCCGTATCTCCCCATAGCCGAAATCGTGGAAGACCCTCCTCATGGTTGCTTCTACTTGCTTCCGCTTCGCCATCTCCTCGGGGAGAAAATCTCGAGTGCCCCTGGGCCTATTGAATTCATCGATTTTTTTGGGCATGTTTGGGGTACTCCTCTAAGTCCTTTCCTTGAATAATGGCTACGATGTCTAATATGAATATCTGTATTGGATTAAAAGGCATTCCTCTCACTCAAAAATATGAGCCGGTTATATCCAGCTTTGATATTAAAACTTTCCCAGAAAGGAGCTAACGGGTCTTCACGTTCTCTTGTCGGTAGACGCTTTGGACATGGATACTGTCGCAGCTAGGGCATCTTATTTCGTCTTCCTCGGTCAGGTCATAACGAGTCTTAAACACCTTGTCACATTCCTCGCAGACCATTATCTTGTCAGTCATAACAGGACCACCATTCCATATATAATCTACTTAGTCATTGTTGTATTGTATATTTATTGATTTCTTTGGTGCAACCCAGCCTGAGAAAGGGTATTTTTCAGATCCGGACACAACGTGGAATAGAACGCAGAGTAATATGCTGGTAAAAGCGGACGCGAGGGCTATCACCCAGAGGTCTCCGAAGGGATATCCTATGAGGGGGTGGGTGCCCACTACATAGTCCATGTAGTCGTTCAACAGGAACCAAAGTACCAGAAGCAAATGTTTCTTATGCTTTTTTATAGTGGGGATGATGACCAAAGGTGCGACTATCATACCGACATGCAAAATAAACATGGTGACGTAGAAGAGCCTTCTTCCCGGAGCGAGAAAGTAATCGGAATAGTAAAGGATTACTAGTAGAGTCCAGATGCCGTACTTGGCGACGTAGACCGATGAGGCGTAGCTCAACCAGTCATTTTTTTTGTTCAGCATGACCAATATCAAGGCGAACGAAAAAAGTATGGTGGAGGCCGGGCTATCTGCAATGAAAACCCGCTGCCATAAGGGCGAAGATAAGAGGAGTCCTTGGTAATAATAGAAGCCGAAAGCCGAGCCCACGAGGTTTACTAGCAGAACCAGAGACAGTGGACGCATCTTCATTTCGATTTTTCCCCTATCTCTCTCGCCGGCACACCGCCCACAAAGGAACCAGGCCTAACGTCCCTATTGACCAGGGAACAGGCTGATACGGTGGCATCATCACCTATCTCCACACCTGCAAGTATAGTTGCATTGGCACCGATCATTACGTTACGCCCGATTCGAACTTTCCCCTTCCTCCACTCCTTTACTAGGTACTCATGGGCCAGAATCGTTACATCGTATCCAATAACGGTGTTGTCCCCTATCTCAATGAGTTCTGGGAAGAAGATATCGAACATCGCCATCAAACCGATGGATACATCCTTCCCAACTTTCATGCCAGTCAATCTATAAAAGAAGTTTTTCATGCTAAGGGAAGGCAAAAAGCGGCATAGGTGGATTACCACGAAGTTGAGGCTCACCCGAAACGGATTTTTTATGCGATGCCACTGGTGCATTGAGTTACGGCCATTGACCGGGTAAGTTTCAAGTCTACGTTCCATATCTCTTCCCTCTTGATTACATACCAATCTCTATACCACAAAGCCAAGCGTTATAATTATATTAGTTGTTATTATAATTTGTTTCAGACATGACAAAATGTAGCTTCTGCGATGGCAATGCGGAGAGCACTCATTTTGAATTCTCAACGTGTAAGAAGCACTCTCTTGAGTTCGTGGTTTTTAAGGAAAAAAAGTCTGATATGGCAGTCGAGATCGACGAGGACATGAGGGTGGTGGAGCGGATGGTCAAGTTAAATCCAGGTCTGGCTAAATGCCCTTGCTGCGGGGGGAGCCTGGATGTTCACCACTGGAAAGTCGTCGAGAAAGGAAAAAAAGAGCCCTTGTTCAGGTGCTCAAAATGCGAGTTTTTGGGGTAAAGAGCTTCTTTTAATTTAGCCCTTTGGATAACTGCCCAGCACTTTTAAGAAGGAGGATCTTTCCTCCATCTCCGATATAACAGTTTCAATCAAGGGATCGGTTCGATGACCCTCTAGGTCGATGTAAAATATATAATCTCCTAGAGCTTTCCGAGAGGGCCTTGATTCTATCTTTGTGAGATTGATTTGTCTTTCGGCGAAGGCACCTAAGAGTTCGTATAAAGCGCCAGGTTTGTCCTTTAAGCCAACGACGAGGGAGGTTTTATCATTGCCCGTGGGCCCATGGTCCTCTCCGTGGATTACGAGAAAGCGGGTTTGATTTATGTAATCGTCCTGTACCTCCCTTTTCAAAACTCTGAGATCGTATATCATGGCGGCCGCCTTGGATGCAATGGCGGCTGTGTTTAGCGGTTTCGACTTGCTAATCTCACGAGCTGCCTCAGCGGTGCTGGCATAGTTCGCCGTGGAAAGCTCATTCTTACGTATAAATTCCTTACATTGTGCTAGGGCATGGGGATGAGATGCCACCACCTTTATTTCACCTAGTTTCATTCCTTCTGGAGCCAAAAGATGGTGCTTAATATCCAATG
>CBDUVV010000169.1:0-3321 GCA_965370755.1 uncultured archaeon
CCGGTTTTGCTATCCTTTAGATGCCTTATGCAATCCTCGGCGACGTTCTCATCTTCAACGACGATGAATTCTAATCCCCTACCCGCCGCGGCGCTCAACGCCTTGGAGAACTTCTGATCCACCTTGCCGAGCTCTGAAATGGTGCCATAGATGCCCTTTGCGCCAGCATCCCTGAGGCCTAAGACCTCCTCGACGGCCTTTTCCAAGCCCCTTTTGCTTATCTCTTCCATGGCCTGGCATCTCGCACTAAGTTTAGCCTGCGCCCCAAGCTTTACTTCCATGGAGGCGTCGATCTTCCCCAGCTCTCGCCTCGTCTCTGATAGGTCATCCACCAGATGGGTTTTTTCAGATACTAGCTTCTCTAAGGAGTTATCTACTTCCTTGGTCCTCTTAGAAAGGGTCCTACGCTCACCGTTTAACGAGTCCAGTTTGGCCTTCCGGTCCTTAATCTCGACGGCGATGCCTTGGAGTACATTCTCCTCGCTCTGCATCCTGACGAAAAGCGTTGACTCTTCCCTCTCGGTCTCTAAGAGCTCCCGCTGCTTTTCGTCGAACGCCTCCCGTACTCTTTTAAGCTTTTCTCGAACCCCAGATGCGTCGCCAAGTCCCTTGGATGCTATTGCATATGTCTCATCCACTTTTATCCGCAACTTGGCTATCCTTGCCTCCAACTTTTCGATCTCCCGCTGAAATGTTGTATTCTCCTCCCCGCATTTTCTGATCTCCCGGTGGACCCCGACTATATTCATCTTCGTATCCGCGAAATCATCCTCTACCGAGGCCAGCTTGTTATTCAACTCATTTTCCCTTGCATTCCAATTTGCAAGCTCGTTCCTCGCCATCTCCAGCTCTTTGAAGGACTGGAAGCGATCTGACTCTTCCTTAGCCGCTATCTCAAGGTTCACCTTCTCGAGCTCTTGCTTTTTAACCTCGTGTTTTAGGGCCAATACGTCGAGGAATTTGTCAATCTTGGCCAGCTCTTCTTCAGCTTTGGAAAGGGCCTCCTCTAATCCCTGGATCTTGCCCTCCGTCTCCAAGCGGTTAGAGTATAGCACCATGCCCTTGCCCCGCATCACGTCTTTCTTCAACTCCTCGTGTCTGAGAGCTTCCTCCCTCTCCCTAGTGAGCTTGGTTAGGTTGCTGCTTACCTCCCCCAATACGGCCTCGACTTTGGATATGTTGTCGCTGACCTTCTCCAGCTCCCTTATGGCCTTCTTTTTCCTCTCGTCGTACTCTGCAATGCCTGCGATCTCGTCAATGAGGCCCCGGCGCTCCATGGGGCTCATCTCGACTATCCTTGTAACGTCCCCCTGGAGGACGATGTTGTGGCCGTCTGGCTGTATCTTGGCGTACGCGAGGAGGTCAAGGATCTCGCTCCGATTGCTCCTTCTCCCATTAAGGCGGTACACGCTGTTGCCGTCCATGTCCACGCTCCTGGAGATCTTAATCTCCCTCTCGTCTATTGGAAGCTCTCTCCCAGCGTTGTCGAGATATAAGGCCACCTCGGCCCTTTTGGCTGGCTTTTCATTCTTACCGCCATTGAAAATTAAATCAGAAAAGCGCTCTGCCCGGAGGCTCTTGGCACTGCTCCTGCCCAAGACGAAGCAGAGGGCATCCACGATATTGCTCTTGCCTGAGCCATTGGGACCAACGATTGCCGTAAAGCCCCCGGGAATGGGTATGGAGGCCCTTCTAAAGGATTTAAAGTTTTTGAGACTTACCCTGGAGATGCGTATCATGGCTCTGCCTCCCTCTTGCCCTCCACCATGTTTTTCTCTTTGAGTTTTAGAAAACGGAGAATTGTGGCTATCGCCAAGCCGGCTACTGCGCCCTTTGCCAGGGAATCTCGATCCAGATCCCTTAGTATTTCTTCGACATTGATATCCTCCTCCAGTCCCTCCTCTATGCTCCTGGTGCCTCTTTCCATCAAAAGGCTCCTGAGCTCCATCAACAGATCATATTCCTTAGGCGTGATCTGGATGGTCTTATAGGAACTCATTACTACAACCAGTAGCCGGTGGTAACTACTTCCTATAAATAACTTACCATCTACTCTTAAAAATACTCCGGGACCAATAAACAATCATTTTACGGTATCGTTCCCTACGGATTCACACTTGTAAACACATCACATATATACAGTCATTCTCTATAATTAATTGAAAGAATATTGAAGAACGGTTGGAAAAAGGGAAAATTTAGGCTAGGATAAAGTTTATATATAAGATTACTAAGAAAAATAGCTATAAAGGAAGCTTATAGGAAGGAGGTATAAAATGCGAAGGTTTACCTTATTAAGTATCGTAGCTACGATGATCCTTGGAATCTATGTCTTACCAAGTGTCACGGCTAGATTCGCAGGCTCTCACACATGGGAATTAAATACCACCGAAGCAACAAACGCGAGGGTTGCGCAACTGAACTGCGGCAAATGCCACGTATACATTAAAAACGAGTTCACCGCCGGCAGCTTCAACGTATCAACAGCACACAAAGCTGCTAGCAACACCAGCGCCTACATTAACAATACATTCGAGGCGTTCATCCAGATGCCTACTCCATCAGGGAGTGACGACGACGTTTGCTTGATGTGCCACGCCGTTGAAACCGGGCTGTCATACGAAGGCCACACCAGGGTTACCATACGCGCTTGCACAGACGGTGACTGCCACGGCAACCACACCGAGCAAGTTAACCAGAGCGCAAAAGTGGCCCTTTTTGGTCAGAAGCTTAACATTGTTGACAAGCTAAATAGTAGCGCAGACGCCCACAGGAACTTCTACAGACCACTCAGCCAACAAAATTCCACCTATACTATGGAAGATGCAGGTAGTTCAACTCTTGTTGAGACCGCAGACACTAATGACAATTCAACTTATAGTGCAGGGTTCTTTGCGTGCATGGGTTGCCATACACATGTTGGCGTCCAAATGACAATCGGCAGGCCAAGTATCTACAACTTCTCACTGAACACCACCGACGGCAGCAGTTGGGTTGCCACATCACCGACAGCAAACGACACCCTAATAAACTACACAGTCAGCGCGGGAACATCAGGATCTAAGTGGTTATAAGGACTGCAAAGCAATAGGACTATAGGGGTACCCCTATAGTCTATTCCTCTTTTTTTCGAAAGCATTATAAGCTAAGTTTCCGAACTCAAAAGTAGATGTATTATTTGAATAAATACCGGTTTTTTATAATAGTGTTCTTCATCGTCGCCCTCGCTCCAACAGTAAATGCAGCGAGCTGGTACGATTCAATGGGACATATGGGAGCATTCTGCATACCCTGCCATCAGCGCTTCTCCGAGCAATCACC
>CBDUVV010000170.1:0-3289 GCA_965370755.1 uncultured archaeon
ATATCAATAATAATGATAGTTTTTCTTTCACATCCATTTTTTTTCACCACTTATTAGTTCAGTTAGTCCTAATATCCATTTTTAAAATGCGGGGTTTTGTTATAAACAAGTTTCCATTTCCCTCAGAATATATTGGATAACATGAATTTACCGGTAAAAGATCTCTTCACCGGGACCAGATTAATGATGCGGGGGGAGGGATTCGAACCCTCGCAAGCACTGAGCTAACAGGTCTTAAGCCTGTCCCCTTTGGCCGGACTCGGGTACCCCCGCTCCCGCACAAACCCTCCAAAACCCTAAAGTCTTACCGGTTTCGTATTTTCGCCTTTCTCCGTCGCTCTCTCAGCTTTTTCTTCCGAGTTTTCCATCGGCACTTGCCTTTTTTTTTCCATTTTCTTGAAGAATGTTTTCCGGCCAAACGGTTTCCTCCTTTTCAAATCAAAACACCCGGAGTGTATATAAATATTTACGCAATTGTTCCTGTGGCGGGCCTGCTTTGACAGGCGGACGATTAATTTTAAATCAAATAGAAGCACTTTTATTAGCATCTTCATAAATTTGTAGTAATTAGAAGGAGGTGTTGATGTGGTAACCATTAGTCTGATTAAAGCAGATGTAGGGGGATATCCCGGGCACGCGAGCGTGCACCCGAGATTGATAGAAGTTGGTAATAAAGTCCTTGGGGAGGCCAAGAAAAGTGGCAAGCTCATTGATTTTCACGTCATGGGGGCAGGAGACGACCTACAATTGTTGATGTCTCACGATGAGGGTAATGATAGTAAAGTGATCCATGGTATAGCGTGGGATGCATTCCAAAAGGCGACGGCCGAGGCCAAGAATTTGAAACTGTACGGTGCAGGTCAAGACATCTTGAGCGATGCGTTTTCTGGCAACATCCGAGGTATGGGCCCCGGCATCGCTGAGCTGACTTTTACTGAGCGTAAGGCCGAGCCGCTTGTGGCATTTATGATGGATAAGACGGAACCCGGCGCATTCAACCTTCCTATATACAGGATGTTCGCTGACCCCTTCAACACCGCGGGCCTCGTAGTGGATCCAAATCTCCATGACGGTTTTAAATTTGAGGTTTGGGACATAAGGGAGCACAAGAGGGTTTTTATGCGGACACCGGAGGAGACGTACGACATGCTCGCCCTAATCGGTGCTAAGAGCAGGTATGTGATTAAGAGGGTATTCCCAAAAGAAGGCCATAAGCTACCTAACGATGAACCTGTGGCAGCAATCAGCACGGAGAAGCTCTACGAAATAGCAGGGGAATACGTGGGCAAGGACGATCCAGTAGGCCTAGTTAGATCCCAGTCTGGACTTCCAGCGTTGGGAGAGGTCCTTGAGCCCTTCGGATTTCCGTATCTTGTGAGCGGTTGGATGAGAGGCAGCCACAACGGCCCCCTTATGCCAGTAGCATTTAAAGACGCTCGATGCACTCGTTTTGATGGACCCCCTAGGGTAGTTGCAGCAGGTTTCCAGATTAACAACGGGGAGCTGGTGGGACCCGTAGACCTCTTCGATGATCCTGCCTATGATTACACTAGAGAAAAGGCACAGGTGATCATGGAGTACATGCGTCGGCACGGCCCATTCGAGCCCCATCGGTTACCGTTGGAGGAAATGGAGTACACAACTTTGCCCAAGGTCCTCCAGAAATTAGGCGAGAGGTTCGAGAAAGTGGAGTGAATTTGATGGGTCTTGATACTCCTGTGATAGTACTCAACGTAAAGGCGTACAAGGAATCTATGGGTCCAGATGGGTTGGCCCTCGCTAAGGCGTGCAGCGAGGTCGCCGAGGAGAACGGCGTCAACATAGCCATATGCCCCCAACAAACTGAGCTTGCTTGGATTGCAAAACAGGTAAAGGTGCCTTGCTTAGCTCAGCATGTGGACCCTTACGAACCCGGCAGCCGAACAGGCTGGACCGTCATAGAATCGATAGTTGAGGCAGGAGCCATCGGTTCCCTCATAAACCACTCCGAACACCGCCTCGTAATGGCTGACATAGAAGGCATCGTAGCGCGAACGAGGGAATTGGGTCTCGTCAGCATCGTATGCACAAATAATACCGCGGTGAGCAGGGGGGCTGCGTCCTTAGGACCCACGATGGTAGCCATTGAACCACCTGATCTCATTGGCTCAGGCATTTCAGTTTCAAAGGCGAACCCTGACATTGTCACTAGCTCAGTAGAAGTTGTTAAAAGTGTGGCCAAAGACGTTAAAGTTCTCTGCGGGGCTGGGATTTCAACAGGGGATGATGTTAAGGCAGCTATTGACTTGGGTACTGAAGGTGTTCTCCTCGCTTCGGGAGTGGTCAAGGCAAGTGACCCGAAAAAAGCATTGCTGGACTTGGTGGCTGGACTGTAATAAGAGGAAGTATCAATTACAGGAAATGGTACAGAAGTTATAAAAGATTTAAATAGCTTGAGGTAAAAAGTACTTCGAAATACAATCATCAATTCATGCAGTAAAAAAATCATTAAATCAAAATCATCGTACCATCATCGGGCCGGAGGCTCTAGTTTAGGTATTATTTTGGTTTTTGTTGCTGCAAATAGGGAGTAGTTCCACAAGAAGGAGAAATTAAAATGTTTAGGGGGTTTATCATATGGGTAAAGTTGATCTTGGAACAACGAAATATAGTGTTCATACCAGCATTGAAACAAATGGCATCGTTGAGAAACCCGATGTCGTCGGAGCAATCTTTGGACAGACCGAAGGATTGCTGGGTAACGACTTGGACTTAAGAGAACTTCAGAAGACCGGCAGGATAGGCAGGATAGAAGTTCTAATTGAGTCAAGTGGTGGGAAGTGTAAGGGTACTATAACTGTACCTTCAAGTTTGGATAAGGTTGAAACGGCCATCCTCGCGTCCGCTTTGGAGACCATCGACAGGGTGGGCCCTTGTGAGGCTAAAATAGTCGTTGAGAGCATCGAAGACGTACGGACGACCAAGAGGAAGAGGGTATTGGAGAGGGCCAAGCACATCTTAGAGACCATGGTGGAGGAAATAACCCCGGACACCCTTGAGCTCACCGAGGAAGTAAAGCAATCGGTCAGAATGCATGAGATCAGAAAATTCGGTGCCGAAAAGCTTCCAGCAGGCCCAAATATAGGCGATTCCGACGCCATCATAGTCGTCGAGGGAAGGGCCGACGTGATCAATCTCCTCAAGTACGGCGTAAAGAATGCAATAGCCGTGGAGGGCACCAGCGTTCCTAAGATAATAGCTGATTTGAGCAAAGAGAAGACAGTTACAGTATTTACGGACGGCGATAGGG
>CBDUVV010000171.1:0-3256 GCA_965370755.1 uncultured archaeon
AAGCTACGACGGCAACCTCTACGCAATAGACACACAAACAGGACAAAAAAAATGGGAATACACAACCCAAGGAGCGATAGTAAGCAGCCCAACAATACACCAAGACACAGTATACATAGGAAGCTACGACGGCAACCTCTACGCAATAGACACACAAACAGGACAAAAAAAATGGAAACACGAAACAAACGGAGCGATAGGTGGTTCAGCGACGGCGGCGAAGGGAATGATATACATCGGTTCGATAGAGGGAAATGTATATGCCTTTGAGGCTGAATCCGGTGAACTTGTGTGGAGTTATCAGACCGGTTGGACAGTGGTCTCCACGCCTCTCATCGTAGGGGACCTTCTGTTCGTAGGTTCATGTGATGAGTACTTCTATGCCCTCGACGCTTACAACGGAGAACTCAAATGGCGTTATAAGACCGATGCTGCTGTAGTCTCCTCACCCTCTATCAACGACGGTATAGTCTACGTTGCCTCCCACGATGACTTGGTTTATGCATTCATGTAACCAAATATATATGTGAATTCAAGATAAGAGGTAATAACATGGCCTTCCAGTACCAATACCAGTACCAATACCAGTACCAATACCAGTACCAATATGGGTATCAGGTTCAGCCGGGCTACCAGACCTTTATGTCGTTCTATGAGCTGCTTCATCACGTGCCTTCACTTTTACCCCTGCTCTCATTAGCTATTGTAGTAATTCCATTTTTACTGTATGCACTCTGGAAAAGGGGCTCTCTTAGGAATCGTTTCTATTTACTAAGCTCTGGAATATTTCAACTCAAACGTAAAAGAGCTAAAGATAAAATAGAAAATAGGGTTAAAATTGATTATATCCAGTTTGCTAAGAAGAGAGAAGTTGGAATGATGGGCATCTTAAGTGCCGGGGGGGTCCTTGGTTCAGGTTTGTTGAGCCTGTTAGTATTAAAAAAAATGCTCTTCTTCGCTTTAGTCCTCACCCAGTCCATGGTACCGGTACTTCAGCCCGCAGACATGGTACTCATAGAGTCCATCTCTAAAGAGATTCAAGTTGGCGATATAGTAATGTTTAATGCGCCTGGAGAAGTCAATCCAATCATCCATAGGGCAGTTAGGGTAAATGAAGAGTATATAACTACTAAGGGAGATATTATGGCCGGGGAGGACGATTGGAGAATACCGGTCAGCTCAGTGTTGGGAAAAGCAGTGACGATGTCGGGTAAACCTATGGTCGTCAAGAATATCGGATTATATTTCATGCCTAGAAGAATTTATATACCCGGATCCGATCCCTTATTGGAATTTGTCACTGACTCCGTAGGATACATCCACGAGTACGGCCCCTTGATAATAGTGGCGTTAATCATCTTCTCTCTTGTAGTCAGCTTCGAGAGTAAGAAATTTACAGAGATATATACAAGCTGAGTGACTATGGAAGCTAAGATTCTCTTTCTCCTGACAACGATAGTGATTATGGGGATATATTTATTACCTTCCGCTATGGCTAGGCTCGCTGGGAGCCATACGTGGGAGTTAAACTCCACCGATGGAGCTGCCAGTTTAGACTGTACTGATTGTCATCAATATATTTTTGACGAATTAAATGCGACGACAAAATCCAGAGAAGTGCTCACAGCCCACAGGAATGCGGCTGGAAACTCTACATTCTCCTCACAGCTCCTTAACCCAAAGGTGACGAATACATCGGATAGTAAGCTTTGCCTCATGTGCCATCTCGCGAAGATATCCGTTAGCACCATGCATACGCAGATTATGGTTCGGCCTTGCATAGATATTAGCTGCCATGGATCGAATGAAAGCACGAATAATACCATTTATTTCGAGGCAGGCAGAATGGGGGTTATACTAGGGCAAACCAATGTGCACGAGAGTTGGTTCGACCAGTTCAGCGGCTTCAACTCCGATTTTTTGAACGAAACTGGCGCCGCTTATTCAAAGGGCTATTTCACATGTATGGGTTGCCATACACAGGTAGGAGTACAGATAAACAGGAGTGGCACAGAATACTTCGCCCACAACACTACCAGCGCTTTCGGGGGAAATGCTAGACGATACCTATGATTTTTCGCTCGTTAAATATGCCCATTATCATGGGTCTCAGAAAGATTTATATAGAGCCTGATGAATTGTTAACCTGAATTCTCAACCTAGTTTTACTCTTTCTGGGTGACTCATAAATGGACATGGAAAGAATGACCACTAAAGGCACCACGACTGTAGGTCTTACCTGCAAAAATGGAACGGTCCTCGTTACCGACAAACGGGCCACCATGGGATCGCTGATAGCACATAAGATCGTGCAGAAGAGCTTCCGCATCGACAAACACATCGGAGCGACTGTTGCAGGTGCTGTAGCAGATGCTCAGGCCTTAATCAGATGGACACAAGCAGAAGCTCGACTCCACAGGATGCGGAAGGGCGATGAGTTGAGCGTAGAGGCAGCTGCAACGCTTATGGCCAACATCCTTTTCTCCCAGAGATATTACCCCATGATCGTGCAGTTGATTGTGGGCGGCTATTCCAAGGACGGTGCCAGGGTGTTCTCCATCGATCCCTTGGGAAGCAGCATCGAGGACAAGATGGTTGCCACCGGGTCTGGTTCGCCTGTGGCCTATGGGGTGCTCCAAGACTCCTATAATGAGAACATGTCCATCGAGGAGGGTGTGAAAGTGGGGATTAGGGCCATGAAATCTGCATTGGCTAGGGATGCCATGACCGGCGACGGCATGGATGTTGTCACAATCACACAAGATGGTTGGAAGAAGTTCACAGACAGTGAAGTAGAAAAATTAGCCAAAGAGTTGTGAACGCGCATTTGCGTTATCCGGCTATAGGGGTGTAGATACCGTTGGTAGATAACCTAAGTGATATTAAGAAGGCTGTAAAGGACATCGTGCCCCAAACCTCTCTTATTACTAAGGTCGATTTTGAGGGGCCTGAGGTCGTCCTCTATTCCAAGAACCCCGCAGTGCTAACTGCAAATGGAGAGCTGGTAAAGGAACTTGTGAGGAGTATTAAGAAGAGAGTTGTCGTCAGGCCTGATGCCAGTGTTCTACTCACGGAAGAGGAAGCCGAGGGGAAGGTAAAGGAGATCGTCCCAGAGGAGGCTGGGATATCTGAGATAAGGTTCGATCACAACTTCGGCGAGGTCCTCATTGAATCAGCCAAACCTGGGCTAGTCATCGGAAAGTCTGGAAAGACTTTAAACGACATCAGGCTGGCCGTAGGTTGGGTCCCCAAGGTC